>NZ_NAAD01000022.1 GCF_002093115.1 Geothermobacter hydrogeniphilus
CAGCCTCATAGCAGTGGCTATGGGGCAAAATGGAGCTGGGATATGGGCCGAACGCACGGATTTGCAGCCAGTTTATGGATAGTCCGACAGCCTCCTAGAACCTGTGAGTTCTTGACCAATGGGCAACACAACTGACTGATTCCAGGTTGTAAAATGAAGACCATGACCGTTGTGAAAGTTATTGTTCCCGGCATCCTGCTACTGTTTCTCTTCAGTTGCAGCGCCGCCCCGAAAGGAAGTGACGGCAAGGAACTGCACAAGAAACTCTACCTCGATGCCAACCTCGAATTCACCCTGACCGTGCCCGATGACTGGTCACGACGGTTTCTTCCCGCAACTGTCGGTTCTCCGGCAACCTACGCTGTCCTCTGGCAGTCACCGATCGACAAAGAGAATCCTGACATTGAACCGGCTGAAATTCGGGTTGACCTGCTTTCCCGGCAAATATCGATGGATGAAAAATCGTTGGCCGGGATGTTTCAACTCAGCCATCCGGGTTTCAACAGTACGGTGGTACGAAAACTTGAGGATGTCCTTTTCACCACCGTGGAACTTCTCGGCCACACCTCGGCGCGGAGCTATCAGGTACTCTTCATTCAGGCACCGAAGCAGGTCTACCAGATCAGTTTTTCCAGCGTACCGGAACAATTCGCGCCGAACCAGCAGCTCTTCAAACTGGTTTTCGGTTCCTTCGCGCCGCTCGAATAAGGCCCGGGGCACCCGTTCACGCTCGCCCCCCCACTTTTCTTGTTTAACAATGGCCGCAACCCAATGGAAGCCTGGCTGCAAAACTTTTTCACCTACCTCCCCGACGGCACCCTCTATTATCTGCTGATCGGCCTGATCGCGTTCGGTGAATCGCTGGTCGCCATCGGTCTGCTGCTGCCGGGCAGTACGCTGTGTGTCTTCGCCGGATTTCTCGCCCTGCACGGCAAAGGTGACATTCTTGCCCTGATCGGCGTTGCCGCCACCGGCGCTTTCGGCGGCGACCTGCTCAGCTACCTGCTCGGCGCCAGGTTTGCCGGGCCGATGCTGAAGAGCCGATTGCTTGCCAATCGCCTCGGCCTGGTACGCAAATCTGAATTTTTTTTCGCAGCCCATGGCGGCAAAAGCGTCTTCTTTGGCCGTTTTTTCGGCCCGGTACGCGGTTTCATCCCCTTTGTTGCCGGCGGTGCCGGAATGCGGCCGGCTCTTTTTACCGGTTATTCCATGGTCAGCGCCATCCTCTGGGGGCTGGCCTACCCCGGAGTCGGCTACCTGGCGGGCATCAGCTGGCAGAACGTGCAACTGTGGACCGGCCGTTTCAGCCTGCTGATTCTGGCCGCACTGGCACTGACCGTTGCCTGGATCTGGTGGCGCAACCGAAAATAAAAAATTGATGGCGTCGCAAAAACTCACCAGCAGTTGTATTGCTTTTTTGCTTAGCCAACAACATTTGAAAGCATCAGGAATTGCGACCGGAATGCAATTTCTGTAAAGTGCGCTGACAAATTCCCGTACGGAGCATCACTATGTCAATTCGTCTTCCGGCGGAATGGGAACCACAGGACGGTATCCTGATCGCCTGGCCCCATGCCGCCACCGACTGGGCAGAAACCCTGGACGAAGTCCTGCCGGTCTACCTGCAACTCGCCGAAGCCGTCAGCGACCGGGAAAAACTTCTTATTGTCACCCCCGACCCGGACTCGGTGCGCCGTCAACTGGACAACGCCGGCATCACGCGAAACACTATCCGACTGGCCCGGGCGGCGACCAACGACACCTGGTGCCGTGACTTCGGCCCGTTGACAATCTATCGCGGCGAACAACCGCAACTGCTCGACTTCGGCTTCAATGCCTGGGGACTGAAGTTTGCAGCCGATCTCGACAACCAGGTCAGCCGCAGGCTGCACCACCAGGGCTGCTTCGGTGCGGTCGGCCTGGTGACTGATGGACTCATTCTCGAAGGCGGCAGCATTGAAAGCGACGGTCGCGGCACCCTGCTGACCACCTCCCGCTGCCTGTTGAGCGCCAACCGCAATCCGCAGCTGAGCCGCGAGCAACTGCAGGCGCGACTCTGTTCGAGATTCGGGGCCACACGGATCCTTTGGCTCGAACACGGCCTGCTGGCCGGGGATGATACCGACGCCCATATCGACACCCTGGCACGGTTTGCCCCGGAGGATGTCATCCTCCACGTTGCCTGCGACGATCAACGGGACGAACATTATGCCGAACTGCAGGCCATGGCCGCGGAACTGGCTGCCCTGCGCACCGCCGCCGGCCGTCCCTACCGTCTGCTCCCCCTCCCCTGGCCGCGGCCAATCTGCCGTAACGGCCGCAGACTGCCGGCGACCTACGCCAACTACCTGGTCATCAACGGAGCGGTACTGGTCCCGACTTACAATGACCCGGCCGACCAGGCGGCACAGGACATCATCGGCGCCGCGCATCCGGGACGCGACGTAATCGGCATCGAGGCACGGCCGCTTATCGCCCAGGGCGGCTCGCTGCACTGTCTCACCATGCACCTGCCGAAAGGAGTGCTGCCATGAAAACCCTCAAGGTCGCCCTGATTCAGCAGCCCTGTCCCGACCCGCCTGACGAGGCCCGCCACATCAGTGACGAGGCCGTGCGCCGGGCGGCGGAACGGGGAGCCCGACTGATCGTACTGCCGGAGCTGCACTGCGGTCCCTACTTCTGCCAGCAGGAGCAGAGCGAAACCTTTGATCGTGCCGAACCGATTCCCGGACCTGCAACTGACCACTTTTCCGCCCTGGCCCGGGAACTTGACATTGTGCTGATCATTTCCCTGTTCGAACGTCGGGCGGCCGGACTCTGTCACAATACCGCCCTGGTCATCGAAAGGGACGGCACCATCGCCGGCCGGTATCGCAAGATGCACATTCCCGATGATCCGGGCTATTACGAAAAATTCTATTTCACACCTGGTGATCTCGGCTTTGAGCCGATTGCCACCTCGGTCGGCAAGCTCGGCCTGCTGATCTGCTGGGATCAATGGTATCCGGAGGCGGCACGCCTGATGGCCCTGGCCGGCGCCGAAATCCTGATCTACCCGACCGCCATCGGCTGGGATGCACGCGATGATGAAACCGAACAAAAACGGCAACTGGATGCCTGGCACACCGTGCAGCGCGGGCACGCGATCGCCAATGGACTGCCGCTGGTCGCGGTCAACCGCGTCGGCCATGAGTCGGACCCGTCCGGAAGTTCGCCGGGGATCACATTCTGGGGCAACAGCTTCGCCTGCGGTCCCCAGGGAGAGATGCTGGCTGAGGGGGGCGTGGAAAAAACGGAATTGCTGGCGGACATCGACCTGCGGCGGGGTGAACAGGTTCGACGGATCTGGCCCTTTCTCCGCGATCGACGTATTGACGCCTATGGCGATCTGCTGAAGCGTTTTCGCGACTGATCAGGAGGCGGCCGCTGCAGGCGGGTTGAGGAACTTGTCCTCCAGGGCGATTTCGAGCTGTGCCAAAGTGGTTTCCTTGACCCCGAGCAGTTGTGCTTCGCGGCTGGTGGCCAGCACCAGTTCGGGATGATGGACCAGGGAGATCCCCAACTTGCGGCAGGCCTGATCGGCCAGCATCACCAGCGTCAGCAAAGACGACTCGATCGGCGGCTCAGGATGATGATGGTAACGTACAATGTCGGCATACTCGTCGGGCAGCCCCCAGTGCTGCATCAGCCGATACCCCTGTTCGACATGCATGCTGACCAGAACTTCCATCACCAGCGCCTCTGAAAGCCTGACCTGCGGCTGGACACGACAGATATCTTCCATCACCTTGAGAAGAAAAAGCTGGCCGATATCATGCATCAGTCCCCCCAGGAAGGCCTCCTGCATCAGTACCTGGTAACCGGTGTTTTTGGCCAGCCAATAGGCTCCCAGGGCACAGCCGAGAGAATGGCGCCAGAGTTTCTCCATCAACAGGTTGAGCCCCTTGTGACGACAGCGGTAGAGTCCCCGTTGGGTCACCTGCACCGTCAGTCGCAACACCTCCCTGGCCCCGAGACGCACAATCGCCTCATTGATGGTCACCACCTTCTTCAATCCACCATAAAAACTGGAGTTGGCTTCCTTGAGGATTTCACTGGCCAGGGCCTGATCCCGATTGATCAGGACGGAACATTTCTCCACGCTGAAATCCGCTTTGCCGAGAGCCCGCTGCAGCTGCAGGGCGGTCTGATTGAAAACCGGTAATTTCAGATCCTCGGCGGCCAGGGCCTGTTCGACCATGGCCAACAGTGACGGAGTACTCATCGCTGTTCTCCTGTCAGTCGGTAAAGCTCCGGCAATCCCCTCGGCTTTCCAAGCCGCGGCAGCATTCGCATCACTTCCTGCAGCGAAATCAGGCCACGCGAGGCCTTGACCAGGCCATCCTCGTAAAGGGTGATCAGACCGCTGGTTTCAACACTGATGCGGCGGATCTCATAGGAGGTCTTGCGTTGCAGAATGGCATCCTTGACCTGCTCATTGAGAACCAGCAGTTCGAAAACCCCCACCCGGCCGCGGTAGCCGGTAAAGCGGCAGAGAGGGCACCCTCTGCCGGTCATGAAGGAAGCTCCGGCCATGTCGGCCTGCCGGTAGCCGAGACGGCGCATGTCGGCCGCTGTCAATATGTACGGCTCGGCGCACTCCCGACAGATCTGCCGCAGCAGCCGCTGGGCCAGAACACAGACCACGGTGGAAGAAATCAGAAACGCCTCGATCTCCATGTTCATCAGGCGCAGCAGTCCACCAATACTGTCTTCGGTATGAAATGTGGTGAGGACCTTATGTCCGGTCAGGGCCGCCTGGATAGCGGTTTCGGCCGAGAAATGATCGCGAATCTCACCAAGAATAATGATGTCAGGATCCTGACGGACGATGTGGCGCAGAGTTTCCTCGAAGGTCACGCCGATCTCGGTATTGATGGAGCACTGGGCGATACCGTCGACGATGTACTCGACAGGATCCTCGGCGGTGATGATACTGGTCTCCATGTTGTTGAGGTAGTTGACACAGCTGTAGAGGGTGGTGGTCTTTCCCGACCCGGTCGGTCCAGTGACGATCAGGACTCCGCTCGGCAGGTCGAGAGCATCATAACGGAACCGATCGAGCATCTTCGGGGCCATGCCGATATCTTTCAGCTCCAGCAGTTCTCCCTTCTGATTGAGCAGGCGCAACACGACTTTCTCGCCATAGATTGTGACATAAAAGGAAACCCGCAGATCAAGCGTCTTGCCGGTCGTCGGGCTTTCGTAAAGGATGCGCCCATCCTGGTGACGCCGCCGCTCGGTGATATTGGCGTCAGCCATCACCTTGAGACGACTGGTGATCGGCGCCGCCAGTTCCAGCCCCAGGGTCTTGTGCTGCAGCAACACCCCGTCACACCGGAAACGAACCCGCAGACGTTCCTTGAGCGGTTCAATATGGATATCGCTGGCACCCTCCTTGACCGCTTCATCGAGCAGCTTGTTGATCAGGCCGATGACCGTATGTTCGTCACAGTCAACTTTCGAGGCACAGCACACATGGCGGTATTTCTGCAGCCAGTCGGCGACAGCCTTGGCAGAAGCGATACCGACATCAATATCCCGGCCGAACAGATCCTGCGCCATGGCCAGGTCTTCCTTGTTCTGGGGATCAACCAGGGCGACCAGAATGCGATCGTTTTCTTTCCTGACTGGAACAAACTGATATTGCTGGTACAGCTTGGAGGGTGCCCGGGAGAGCAGTCCACGGTCAAGTTCCTCAGCATCGAGATCAACCACCTTGAGTCCCAGTTGATAGGAGAGAACCTCAAGGAACTTGTGTTCGTCGATAAAATGATCCGCAACCAGGATTTCACCGAGACGGCGTGATCCACCCGACTCTTTCTGCCGGGCAAGAGCGGTCTGCAGGTCCTTCTGCCGCAGGTAACCGAGTTCAACCAGCAGGTCGCCGATACGTATTCCCACCCGGTCCTGCTGCAGAGCCCGGCGGAGTTTGCTTTCCTGGATGTAATCCAGATCCTGCAGAACCTGAAGCAGGGTTTTCGGCGTTGCCAGTTTCCCCTGGACGCGGCGGGCGTAGTGCAACTGCGGAATGGTCAGCAGCCCATGGCGAACCAGGAAGTCCGCCAGCACCTCTCCGCTGCTTGGCAGCGGGCAGGCATCGGCAGATGGCTGACTGCTCGGCGACTGAGCAGTCAGCTGAAATTGCGAGGACATGGCATCCGGCATCGGTTTTCCCATCGGTGAAAGGTTCTGTCGCTCCTATCGACCGATGGGCCCGAATTGTTTACCGAATTGATGACAAATCGACCCAGCCGAGGGCTTCTTCTCGGCCGTCGGGATGCAGCTCCGACTGCTGTAAAACAGAATTCAAGCTCCTGGCCCTTCCTCCGCGACCGAAGAATCGATGCCTATGGCGATCTGCTGAAGCGTTTTCGGGATTGAGTCGGATCGAGAGAAAGCCTGACCTGCTTCCACGAGTTCACTATCCAGCCTGTTCTCGTTCGATTTTCAGCATGTGGCGACGGGCCAGCCAGACGGCCAGGAGGTAAACGAGGGCGAATGGGGTGCCGCGAAAGATGAAGACCACCCAGTAGCTGAGTTCCATGCCGAACCCGACGAGGCTGGCGAGCACCAGCGGGACCAGCGAAACCAGCGGCACGGTCGCCAGATCCCGCCAGCGGCCGTGGAACCTCCACAGCGCGTAACCCTGCAGGAGCAGGTACAGGGGAATGGATATGCAATTCAGGTAGAACAGCAGCGCGGCTGAACTTTTCTCTCGCTGCTCAAAGGGATCGGAGATCCGTTCCCGCACCCAATCCTGATGACGTTCAAGCTTCTTGACCCAGTTCGGTTTTGCCCGGTCGCCGGTAACTCCGGCCGCCGCCTTCCAGGAGAACGTGAACGGTTTCGAGAATTCGGCTATCTTCTGCCGCTCGGCATTGAGGATCTCGACCCGTATCTCGTCGATGTGGGTCACGTTGGAAAAGCCGATCCAGCCCAGCGCTTCACCTGTGCCAGCTCTCTGCAATTCCGGGTGGCCGCTGTAAAAGCCGGCCTCGAGTTTCTCTCCGTGCAGGTAGGCCGCATAGCGGAAGGCCAGCGGGATATCGCTCTGATAGGCGACCTTCAGGAAGAGCTGCTGGTCGACGGCCAGCGAGTTGCCAGGCTGCGGGTCCGTTGCGACAAGACGGACGTGCAGATTGAAATCAGCCTGCGCCGGAACGACATAAAACAGGACCAATGCAATTAAAAGCAGTAAGCGGCATGTCTTGTAGGCAACTGTCATCGGGAATTTTCTCGCTCAACCCGGGGGGCACTGAACCTGGCGATCAACTCGCCGGGGTTCCGCATCACCGTTGAGTCTGGCAGGGTGGCCGACCGTAAAGGAAAACTTTCTTTTCAGTGTATAGCCCGTCGCATCCCGTTCCGTCAATTTCCAACTGAAATTCGAAAGGCCGCCCCGGAGTTCGGGGCGGCCTTTCGGGCCTTGTCAGGCATCACAGGCAAAAACCGTCAGGCATTTTTGCCATAGCCGTCCATCTCGTCAAACTGCAGGTACTTGTAGATTTCATCCTTTTTCGGCGCAACCTTCTCATTGTAGACGGCGAGATATTCGGCCGGAGTCGGCAGTTTGCCGAGGGTCGAGGTGACGGCGCCGAGTTCGGCGGAGCCGAGATAAACCTTGGCACCGTTGCCGATCCGGTCGTCGAAGTTACGGGTCGAGGTCGAGAACATGGTCACACCGTCCGGAACCCGCGCCTGGTTGCCCATGCAGAGTGAACAGCCGGCAATCTCAATCCGGGCGCCCATGGCGCTGAAAACCGAGAAAACGGCCTCTTCCTTGAGCTTGGCCTGGTCCATGCGGGTCGGCGGACAGACCCAGGTACGGACACTCGGATTGAATTTCTGACCACGCCAGATCTCGGCGGCAGCCCGGAAATGACCGATATTGGTCATGCAGGAACCGAGGAAGACATCATTGATTTCGGTGCCGGCGACCTCGGAAAGAACCTTGACATCATCCGGGTCGTTGGGACAGGCGAGGATCGGCTCGGTAATTTCGGACAGGTCGATCTCAATGACGGCAGCATACTCGGCATTGCTGTCGGCCCTGAGCAACTTGGGAGCCTTGAGCCACTCCTGAACGTCCTCAATCCGCCTGCGCAGGGTGTCGGCGTGCTGATAGCCCTCTTCGATCATCTTCTCCATCAGGGCGATGTTGGAACGCAGGTAGGTGCAGACCGACTCTTCGGAGAGCTGGATGCAGCCGGCGGCGGCGGAGCGCTCGGCGGCGGCGTCGGTCAGCTCGAAAGCCTGCTCGACGGAGAGGTTCGGCAGCCCTTCCATCTCCAGGATGCGGCCGTTGAAGACATTGATCTTGTTCTTCTTCGGCACCGTCATCAGCCCCTGCTTGATCGCCCACAGGGGGATGGCGTTGACCGCGTCGCGCAGGGTGATGCCGGGATTGAACTCACCCTTGAAGCGTACCAGCACCGATTCCGGCATGTCGAGCGGCATGAAACCGAGGGCGCCGGCGAAGGCAACCAGTCCGGAACCGGCCGGGAAACTGATGCCGATCGGGAACCGGGTGTGCGAATCACCACCGGTGCCGACGGTATCGGGAACCAGCAGCCGATTCAGCCAGGAGTGAATGACGCCGTCGCCCGGGCGCAGCGCAACCCCTTCCCGCTCAGCGATAAAGCCGGGCAGGTTCTGGTGCATCTTGACATCGGCCGGTTTCGGGTAGGCGGCGGTGTGACAGAAGGACTGCATGAACATCGGCGACTGGAATTTCAGACAGGCCAGTTCTTTCAGTTCGTCGGCGGTCATCGGGCCGGTGGTATCCTGGGAACCGACAGTCGTCATCTTCGGCTCACAGGCGGTGCCGGGCAGCACACCCTCAACGCCGCAGGCACGTCCGACCATCTTCTGCGCCAGCGAAAAACCCTGGCCCGCCTTCGGGGTCGGATTGTCCGGCTTGGCGAAGATCTCGATCTCGCCCATGCCGAGCGCCTCCCGCGCCTGGGTGGTGACGCTGCGGCCGATGATCAGCGGAATACGACCGCCGGCGCGGAATTCGTCGGGAACGGTATTCGGCTTGATCTCGAAGGTCGAAACCACCTCACCGGCCTCGTTGGTCACTTCCCCTTTGGCGGTGTTGATGGTGATGATGTCGCCCATGTTCATCTTGGTGACATCCATGCGCAACGGCAGGGCGCCGGAATCCTGGGCGGTATTGAAGAAAATCGGGGCAATGACGCCGCCGATGATCACCCCGCCGCGACGTTTGTTGGGCACCGCCGGGATATCCTCGCCGATATGCCAGAGAACGCTGTTGCAGGCCGACTTGCGGGAAGAGCCGGTGCCGACCACGTCACCGACAAAAGCAACCTGATGGCCTTCGGCGCGCCACTTGGCGATCTCCTCGATGCCGCCGGGGAATCTGGTCTTGCCCATCGCCAGAGCATGCAGCGGGATGTCGGGACGGCTCCAGGCGTCACCGGCCGGGGAGAAATCGTCGGTGTTGATTTCACCTTCCACCTTGAAGACCTTGACGGTGATGGTTTCGGGCATCGCCGGCTTGCTGGTGAACCACTCGGCGGCGGCCCAGGACTCGGCCACCTTTTTGGCGGCGGCGTTGCTGTCCGCCAGTGCCAGCACCTGGGCGGCGGCATCGTAAATGTAGGTCAGGCCGGAAAGCGCACAGGCGGCCTCATCGGCCAGTTCAGCATCACTTAACGCACTGATCAGGGGTTGGACATTGTAACCGCCGATCATGGTGCCGAGGATCTTGATTGCCTGCGACCTGCTGATCAACGGAGACGACTTGGCGCCCTGCAGGATTTCGGCAAGGAACCCGGCCTTGACTTCAGCCGCCGGATCAACACCCGGCGAAATCCGCTCGACGAAAAGATTCAGCAGAAACTCCTCCTTGCCGGCCGGCGGATTCTGCAGCAGCTCGCAAAGCTGGGCGGTCTGTTCGGGATTCAGCGGCAATGCGGGAATACCCTGCGCATTGCGCTCTTCTTCATGGCGCAGATAGGATTCAATCATGCTCTCTCCTCCAAGGAATGTTCCGGCGGCCGGGCGCCGCCGCAGATAAGTGTGTCGAACCGGTTCCCCGATACACGCTGAAATGGCCTGCCTCTGTGCAGCATCGAAGGGATCAGAAATATTGCATACTGTATACGATCGTCAAAAGTTTTGTCAATCCAAAACCGGACCGTCGACCCTGGCCTGCCAGAGAATCCCCACCAGCATTATGACATATTCTGTCACATGGCTGGCGGATGCTGTAAACAAACATACAACAGGAGGCCCGACATGTTTGAAATCTTCTTTCTCTGCAGCCTGCTCGTCGTCGGTTTCAGCCAGTTTTTACCGGCCGGACCTGAGTCGAGCGGCGGCAGCGACCGCCCGCTGGAAACTCCGGAGTCCCCGGAACGACCGAAGGGATCCAGACACCGAAGCCATCCCCGCGCAGACGATGTCGGCAGGGTGACTGTTCACCGTCATCCTGGCAGTAAACCCAACTCCACCGGCAATTTCGGGATTCGGCTGTCGTTACGGCTGAATCTGCATCGTTGCCTTCACCGCTTCGGTGCTCAACGTAGCTCGGCTACGTCTGCGCCCGAATCGGCGCGGCGCCTCGCATCTCCACCCGTCCCGCCACCCTCGGTCCACAAAACAGCCGGTGGATTTGGGGTAAAGAACCGCGATCCGCTTTGCAAACCGCAGGCGATATGATACATGGGTAGTTGCCGAGCCGATTCTCGCCTGTCCCGGATTTCAGGCCGCCATTTCTTCGGAGGAGCTTTTCGTGATCAGAATCGTCACCCTGCTTTCCGTTCTTCTCACCCTGATCTGCGCCGGGTCGTCTGCCGCCCTGGCCGCCGCGGACAAACCCGCCTCCTCCCCCGAACCAGCCGTTGCGCCACCTCCCGCCGCGGTCGATACCCCCGTTCCGACCCAGCGCGACTGGCTGAAAAACCTGATCGAGGGACTCGGCTGGGGATTCGGCCTGCCGGACGAACCCGAAGACGCCGACTACCTGGCGATCGTCAGCGGCAAACGCCGATTTCGCATTGAGGCCGAACAGGCGGTACCGCCAACAGAGCCGGTTTCAGTCAAAAACCTTCACAGTTACGGTCCCTTCAGCGGTCGCGGCTGGGTCAGTGGAATCAGTACCCCGACGACCGCCCGGCTGTCCTTTCTGCTGCCGATAGGCGGTCGTTACCGGGTCAGTGTCGCCCTGCGGCTTCCCGGTCATCAACTGACCATCGGCGGTCAACAGTTCAAAGCCGACGGAGGCGAACACTTTCGGCAGGTCGAACTCGGCGACATCGAGTTGACCGCCGGACAGCAGAAGATCTCGGTGGCCCTGCCGCCGGACGGGGGGATCGATTACATCGAGCTGAAGGCCTCCAACCTGACTCCAATCGAACCGCCGGGAGGCTGGCAGCTTGATCGGCCGCTGACCCCCGAGGTTCTGGCGGTAACAACAATACAGCTGCTCGACCTGCTTGACGATCTCCCCCCGCTCGGCAAGGAGATTCGGGTTGAAGCGGAACAGATGACCCTGCCCGCGTCGGCTGAAAAAACTGGCGCCAGGCACCTGGGAGCGCCGAGCGGACAGGCGTGGGTACGGGCCGGGGCCGCGGGATCGAAACTGAGCCTGACCTTCACCCCGCCCGCGGCCGGGGTCTACCGACTGGCATTGCGTGCCATGGTCGGAGCATCAATCAAAACCATGCTTGATGACAGTTATCAACTGAACTGGGACTTCCCGCCCTACCTGGCGACCCGACAGGGCCCGAGCTTCTTTCTCGCCGGCCGCCCCCACCGGCTGGACCTGGTCCTGCCGCCACGCGCCGGGGTTGACGCCCTTATCCTGACACCGCTGGCATCATCCGGCGAAGACTTTCTCAACCTGAGCGGCCTGCGCAGCCTCGGCGAAACCATCCACTTCGCCGACCTGGACCGTCTGCTGCCGCTGCTGGCGCTGCTGGTCAATCCACGCTGATCGGCGGTGATTTCCCCGCTGCTGGCCAGCCTCTGCGGTGGTCTGTTCCTGGCCCCGTTCTTCGACCTGCCCGCATGGTGGCCGGCACTGCCGACGTTCCTCGTTGTCGTCAGCCTGGTCGCCCGCCGACAGAGATTGGCCCCCTGGTTGCTCTGCCTGGCCCTGGGCACCGCCGCCCCCCTCCTCTATCAACACGCCCTGAATCCACCTGCGGAAAGCAACGATCTGCGCCGGCTGGCCGACGGGAAGCCGCACATCCTTTCCGCCCGGCTGCTGCGCAGCAGTCGTAACAGCCGGGGGCGCTGGACCTTCGATCTCGACCAGGTGGTTCTCCACGACCAGGGCAATCGCAGCTGTCGTGGGCATCTGCGGCTTTACGTCGACAACCTGGAACAAGGCCCGCCGCCGGGGTCACGGGTGCAGTTCAGGAGCCGCCTGCGCCGCCCGCGCCAGTTCGGCATGCCCGGTGAATTCAACTATCCACGCCACCTGGCAAGCCAGGGCATCCGGGTCACCGGCTACCTGCACGACGGAACCGGCCTGGTGCGCTGGGCCGACAACGGTTCCCGCGGCTGGCGACAGCGCCTGGCCGGCAACAGACAGGCCGCGGCGAACTGGCTTGACCAGCTGCTGCCGGCAACGCAGGCACCTCTGGTCAAGGCGCTGCTGCTCGGCGACCGCAGTGACTTTTCTCCCCAACTGCGCGACCGCATCAGCCGCACCGGCCTGGCCCACCTGCTGGCGATCTCCGGCCTTCATCTCGGTTTGCTGGCCTGGCTGCTCTACCAGCTCGGCCTCTTCCTCTACCGCCGCTCGATCCGGCTGCTGCTCTGGCAGGCTCCGGCCCGGGTGCTGCCGGCCCTGCTGATTCTTCCGCTTACGCTCTATACCTTCTACACCGGCGAAGCCCTCTCCACCTGGCGGGCCCTGCTGATGTTCAGCCTGGCGGCGCTGCTGCTCCTCAGGGGCGAACGCCAACGCCCCCTCGATCTGCTGCAACTGGTCCTGCTCTGCCTGCTGCTGGTACAACCGCTTGCGTTCTACGAACCCGGCCTGCAGCTTTCGGCAGCCGGGGTCGGCGGCATCCTGCTGCTGGTACCGCGCTGGAAGAGGTTCACCGTCTGCCTGCCGCGCCCGGCCCGGAAGATTATTGATGTTCCTCTGGCCACCCTGGCGGCTACCCTGACGACCGCCCCCCTGGTCGGACTCCACTTTCACCAGTTCATTCCCGCCGGTCTGGTCAGCAACCTGTTCGCCATCCCCCTGATCGGCTTTGTCGCTCTGCCGGTCGGACTGGCGGGCCTGCTGGGGCACCTGCTGCAGCTGCCCGGCAGCGACCAAGCCGCCGGACTTGCGGGCCGACTGCTGCAGGTCACCCTGGACATGGGGGAACAGGTCAGTCGCTGGCCGCTGCTCTCCCCGTCCCCCTGGTTTCCTGACCCCTGGCAGCTGGCTGCCGGTCTGGCACTGATCCTGGCCATCGTCTTCTTCAGCCATGGTCGACGGCGAACCGGATTCGCCCTGCTGGCCGGCAGCCTGCTGCTCCTGAACCCGGCCCTGGTCTCCCCCCCGAACAGCCTTACCGTGACCGCGTTCGCTGTCGGCCAGGGGGAGTCGCTGTTGTTGACCCGAGCGGACGGAAGCCGGATCCTGATCGACGGCGGCGGGCTGCGCAGCCGGTCCTTCGATGTCGGTGAGCGCCTGCTGGCACCGGCTCTCGGCTGGCTCGGCATCCACCGGCTCGATGCCGTCATCCTGACCCATCCCCATCCGGACCACCATCGAGGCCTGGCGGCGGTCCTGAAAAAAATCCCGGTGCGACGTTTCATCTCGGCCCTGACCAGCGACCGGCTGCCGGCTGAAATCTCTGCCGCACTGCAGCCGCCAACCGAAGTCGTGACCCTGGCACCAGGCTGGCACCAGGCAACAATCCCCGCACGGGAGCCGTTGCGCATCTGGGTTCCGCGGCAGGATGCAAAATCGACCAATGATCGATCCCTGGTTCTCTACCAGGAGGTCGGCAACGACGGCGTTCTTTTTACCGGCGACCTGGAGACCGGCGGCATTCACCGCCTGCTCGGAACTCTGCCGAAGTCCCGCATCACCCTGCTGAAACTGCCCCACCACGGCAGCCGGCACTCCGCGCCGAAAGCGTTGTTCGAACGGATCAATCCGCAACTGGCCCTGGTTTCGGCCGGGTTCCATAACAGTTACAAACTGCCCAGTACCGTCGTGGTCGATCTCTACCGGAAGCGCGGCGTACCGCTGCTGCGCACCGATCTGATGCATACGGTCCGCTGCCGCAGCGACGGCCACAGCTGGACGGCGCAATTCTGGTCGCGGGGACGGTTCAGTTCACACCCACCCGAGAATTCGGACCGAGTCGCGCGTTGACCGACCAACCCGCCATGCCCCACTGATTCAGGATTTGACATAAATGTCGGATTTTGCTAGCGTCAGGGCTCTTGATTGGAGGGAAACCTGATGCCGGGCCCGACTGTTCTGGTGGTTGATGATGAGCTCTTTTTTCGCCGCCTCTATGCTGAAATTCTGACTGAAGACGGGTACTTGGTGGAAACCGTCGAATCGGGTGATGCCGCGCTGGGCCGTATCCGCCAGGGAGGCATCGACCTGGTACTGACCGATATGATCATGCCCGGTCTCGACGGCCTGGAAGTCCTGCGTCAGGCCCGCGCCATGGAAAATCCAGCCGATGTTATTCTCGCCACCGGCCACGCCACCCTTGAAACAGCTATCCAGGCCCTGAAAAACGGTGCCCGCGACTACCTGATCAAACCCTTCAACCCGGAAGAACTCAGGCACCTGGTAAGAACCTGTCTTGAACAACGCCGACTGCTGGATGAAAACGGTCTGCTGAAAAGCCAGATTCGACTGTTCCAGAAGGGACAATCTCTGGCCGGCATCCTGGAAATCGAGCGACTCCTCGCCCAGACCGTTGTCTCTCTGTCCAAGGAAATCGGTCCCAGTCGGGGGTTTGCCTTCCTCGGCAACGGCAACAAGGTCGAAAGACTTTTCGGCTGCCAGCAGATCGAAGAACTTCAGGCCAAATCCCTGGCCGAATCCCTGCGCGGGCACTTTGCCGACCTCAACCAGCCACGTATCCTGACCTCCGGAGATATCCCGCCAGGTATCGACTGGCCGCCGGACGTCCGCGACTGCTGCCTTTTCCCGTTGCGCAGCCAGAAAACGATCAAGGGGATGCTGGTTCTGGTCAATGCCGAGGGCCAGACTCTGCCGGATCCGCTACCGCAGGAAAACCTCCATTTTCTCGCCGAACAGGCGGGGATCGCCTTCGACAACGCCTATCGCTACCAGGGGGCGCGGGAACTGATCTATACCGATGACCTGACCGGGCTCTACAACCAGCGCTACCTTGATATCGTCCTCGAACAGGAGATCCGCCGTTCCGAACGCTACGGCCTCGAATTTTCGATCATCTTTCTCGACATCGACCATTTCAAGACCGTCAACGACACCCACGGTCATCTCTCGGGCAGCAAAGCTCTGAAAGAGGTGGCCGGGCTGTTGCGCAAATGCATCCGCGAGGTGGATGTTCCCTTCCGCTACGGCGGCGATGAATTTACCGCGCTGCTTGTCGAAACCGGCCTCGAAGGGGCACCCGTTGTTGCGGAACGGGTGCGTCGCACCATTGAGCAACACATCTTCCTGGCTGAACTCGGACAGGATTTCAAACTCACCGCAAGTGTCGGCTATGCCACGTACCCGAAAGACGCCCAGGACAAAAGAGCGGTTCTCGAACTGGCTGACAAGGCCATGTACCTCGGCAAAAAGGTCCGTAACGTAACCCGCAGCGCGGGCGACCTCGATCGTTGACCATGTTAAGGATATCCGGCTTCTGCCTGTTGTTTCTGCTGCTGGCGGGCCCGCCCCTTCCGGCTGTCGAAACCGCCCCCTCATCCCTCGCCGAAAAAACCATTCAACGCTATCGACAGGCCCTCACGGTCGATCCGGACAATCTGTCGCTGCATTATTATCTGGGAGTCTCCCTGCTGATCGAGGGACGCGACCGGGATGCAATTACGGAATTTCGCTCCGCCTATCCTGGATTCTCCGATTCGGTTGAGGCAAATTACAATTTCGCCCTCGCCTACAGCCGTCTCGGTGACGCCGACAGTGCCCTGCTCTATCTCGAACGCGCCGAAGATCTCGGAGCGGACAAACAACCCGACCTCTTCCCGCTGACCAATCTCTACTTCAATCTCGCTCTTATCTACATCGACACCGATCAGCCCGCGGACGCGATCCGCCTGCTGCACCGCGTCATCACCCGTTCAGAAAACGCGACCGAGGCGCGCCGCCTGCTCGGCGACCTCTATCTCGGACAGGGGCAGCCGGACAAGGCCGCCGAACAATGGAAGAAAGTTCTGACCGAACAACCCGATGACAACATTGCCCGCACCGCCCTCTACAGTATCCGTTTCAACAAAGGGCTCAAGGCACTGGGAACAAAACAGCCTGACGCCGCCCGTCAATTCTTTCTCCAGGCCCGGGAACTCGAACCCGACAGTGCCCTGTGCGGCTACTATCTCGGCTATCTCGCCTACCAGCGCCAGGACTACCCGGCCGCCATCGACCTGTTAACCCGATCCGCGGCAACGATCCCGGACGATATGCAGAGCAGCCTGACCGCCATGGTCTATAACAGCGCGGCCGCCCTGCTGGATGCCGGTGAACCCGAAAAAGCGCGGCCGGCGGCCGATTTCCTGGGCCGGTCGCCCGATACCGAAACCCAGGCCCACTACCTGACCGGCAATATCCACCTGGCCCTGAAACAGTATCCACAGGCCCGCGAACAGTACCTGCAGGTCCTCGAACATGACCCGACCCATGTCGGCGCCAATCTCAACCTGCAGAAAGCCGACCAGGGCGCCTCGGAAACTTATTTCCAGCAGGGCCGCGCGCTGTATCGTCAGGGAAACCTGCCGGCGGCGATCAGAAAACTGGAAGCCGCCCTACGCATCAATCCGGGACACGGCATGGCCCGCTCCTATCTCGACCAGAGCCGTCAGGACCTGCAAACAGAAAGTTCGCGCCGGTTTGCCGCCGGGCAGGAAGCCCTGCAGGCCGGTCAGCCGCGACTGGCCCTGGAAACCATCCGGCAGGGACTCGACCTGACACCGGCAAATGCAGCCGGTCTGAAACTTGAGCAACAGGCTCTGGCCGCACTGGAGAAACAGATCAGAACCCTGCTGGCCGATGCGGCCAGCCTGAAACAGGCCGGGTCGAATCGTGAAGCGGGCGATATTTACCGTCAGGTGCTGCAACTCGAACCGGACAATACCGCAGCCCGCGGCGGGATGGCTGACCTGGAGCAGCAACGCAAGATCGAAGTGGACAACCTGATTGACAAAGGAGAGCGGGCGCTTGAGGACGGACAGCTGAGTGAGGCCCGTCGTGTTTACCAACAGGCCCTGACCATCTCCCCGCAAAACCGGGCTGCCAATGCCGGCCTCGAACGTACCGAAGCGCTGGTCAGTTCACTGGTCTCCGAGGAGTTGCACTGGGCCAGGCGAGCCCGCCAGGCGGGACAATTTTCAGTGGCGCGCCGCCATTACCGGAAAGCCCTGCAGCTCAAACCGAGCCCGCAGTTAAAGGCAGAATTGGTCGAGATGGAAAAAACGGCAGACCGGAAGGTCGGCAAACTGCTGAAAGCCGCCTATGCCGCAAGTGAAGCCGGTCAACTGAACAAGGCCCGCACCCTGCTCGCCAAAGCCGAAGCGGTGGCGCCGAACGACAGGACCATCGCCGATCGCCGCCGGGAGCTGGAAACCGATATCGCGTTACGTGTCCGCAGAAACCTGGCAACCGCCACCGCACAGGATTCCACCGGTCAATACCAGGCCGCGCTGACCAGCTACCGCCGGGTGCTGGATCTGGATCCGGGCAACCCGCAGGCGGTCTCCGGCCTCAAGCAGAGCCGCAAGGCACTCTCCGGACAACTCCGCGAGCTGGTCGCCAAAGCCACCCGGGCCATTGATCAGGGTGACTACACGACCGCCGCCGGGGCCCTGGAAAAAGCCCGCGGCATTGACCCCTACGACACCGCCGCCGGGAAACAGCTGCAGCGCCTGAAAACGATTCGGAAAGAGGGACTGGAACCGGAAGATGCCCAGCAACTCTATCTGGAAGGCATCGAACTTTATACCAGCGGCCACTACCGGGATGCCATCACCCGCTGGCAACAGGTCCTGACCCTGCAGCCGCAACATGAAAAAGCCCGTCTCAACATTGAAAAAGCCGAGCGCAAGCTGGCCCAGCTCAAGGCGTTCAGCAATGGCTGATACCGGTCTCTTCGCCAGCCTGCGCTTCAAGTTCGCCCTGCTGCTGGCACTTTTCGGTGGCCTGCTGATGTTGTCCGTGGTCGTGCTGCTGGAACAGAATATCCGCCACTCTCTCTACCGGGAAAATATCGACAAAGGACTCGGCATTGCCCGGGCGATTGCCTTCAATGCCGAAGACCCGCTGCTGACCGGAGATGACCTGTATCTCTTTTCGGCGGTCAAAAATGCCCGCAAGGCTCCCGGCATCGATTACGCGCTGGTGGTCGATCTCAAAGGAAAAATCCGCGCCGCCGATGACGTGAGCAGGGTCGGCAGGGACTTCACGTCCAGTCCGCGAAATGAAGTCGTCAAGCAGGGCGACCGCTACCGGGTGATCCGTATTATCGGCAGCAGAGATGCCGTTCTTGACCTGCAGGTTCCGGTCTACTCGGTGGCAGAAACCCCGGTGCTGCTGGGGGAGATACACCTCGGCCTGTCTGAAACCCCCATCCGCAATGAAATCCTCGCCATGCGTTACCGCATGGCGCTGCTGGCCCTGGTGGCACTCTTCGCCGGTTCAATCGCCGCCTTTATTCTCGCCGGATTTTCCATTCGCCCGGTGCTGGCCTTGGTCAAGGGGGTCAAGGCCATCGGCGAAGGCAATCTCGATCAGCACATTGACCTGAAGCGGCGCGACGAAATCGGCGTCCTGACCACGGCGTTCAACGACATGGCCGCCAGCCTGCGGGAAAAAGAGTTCATCAAGAACACCTTTGAACGCTACCTCAGCAAACCTCTGACCCGGATCATTCTCGAACATCGGGATGACATCAAGCTCGGCGGGGAAGAAAAAGAGGTCAGCATCCTCTTTTCAGACATCCGCCGCTTCACCACCCTTGCCGAACGGCTCCCGCCGGCACAGATTCTCGAATTGCTGAACGCCTACTTCACCACAATGATCGACATCGTCGTCGACAACGAAGGCATGGTCGACAAACTGATGGGCGACTCGGTCATGGCCCTGTTCGGTGCTCCGATCAGCCTCGGCAACGATCCGCTGAGGGCGGTGCAGTGCGCCCTCGATATGCAGCGCGCGGTGATCGATTTCAACCGCGCGCAGACGGAAAAGGGGTTGCCGGCCCTGGAAATGGGTATCGGCATCAATACCGGCCCGGTGGTCGCCGGCAACATCGGCTCGGCCCGGCGGATGGAATATACGGTCATCGGGGACAACGTCAACGTCGCCGCCCGCCTGCAGGGATTGGCAGGGCCCGGTGAAATCCTCATCTCGGCCGCGACCTGGGAGAGGGTGCGGGACCAGGTGGAGGCGACCGCCATGCCGCCGATGACCTTGAAAGGCAAGGAGCACCCGGTTGATGTCTACCGTGTCAACAGACTGCGATTTACCGCCGAGGGCGAAGCCGGTTGAGACAGACTTGACA
The DNA here is from genome assembly GCF_002093115.1 of Geothermobacter hydrogeniphilus. Classification (NCBI taxonomy): domain Bacteria; kingdom Pseudomonadati; phylum Thermodesulfobacteriota; class Desulfuromonadia; order Desulfuromonadales; family Geothermobacteraceae; genus Geothermobacter; species Geothermobacter hydrogeniphilus. Next base: position 19,749 of record NZ_NAAD01000022.1, read on the forward strand.
AGCAGCCCGGCTGCGACGATGATAGTGCCCCGCCGCCCGCCACCAGGCGGGCGGCCTGTTTTCAGCCTGATTCAGGCTCAGATCCACCCGTTCAGCAAGGAGAACCCACGTTGAGTATCACAGGCGTCAAGGGGATGAATGATATCCTGCCTGCCGACAGCCCGGTCTGGCAGGAACTGGAAGAGGCGGCCCGCAGGGTTTTTTCCACTTACGGGTTCCGTGAAATTCGCGTGCCGGTGGTTGAAAAGACCGAGCTCTTTTGCCGTTCCATCGGCGAAGCCACCGATATTGTCGAAAAGGAGATGTACACCTTCACCGACAAGGGGGGGCATTCGCTGACCCTGCGTCCGGAGGGCACGGCGTCGGTCATGCGCGCCTTCATTCAACACAAGCTGCATGCCGCCGACCCGATCGCCAAGCTTTACTATTGCGGCCCCATGTTCCGTCACGAACGACCGCAAAAAGGACGCTACCGCCAGTTTCACCAGATCGGCGCCGAGGTTATCGGTGTCGACGATCCGAAAATCGACGCCCAGCTGCTGGCCATGCTGGTGAATTATTTCGATGAAGTCGGCATCGATGACGTTGAGCTGCAGATCAACTCCCTCGGCTGTCCCGAATGCCGACCCGGCTACCGCCAGGCCCTGGTCACGTTCATCGAACAACGGCTCGACAGTCTGTGTGACGATTGTCGCCGTCGCTATCGCAACAACCCGCTGCGGACCCTTGACTGCAAGGTTCCCGGCTGTCGAGAAGCAACTCTCGACGCGCCCTCGGTTCTCGACCATCTCTGCGGCGGATGCGAGGATCATTTCGCCCGGGTCCGCCGCTACCTGGAAAATCTGCGGCTGCCGTTTGCCGTCAACCCGCGCATGGTCCGCGGTCTTGATTACTACTGCAAAACCACCTTTGAGTTGCTGACCAACCGCCTCGGTTCCCAGAGCGCCGTCGCCGCCGGCGGACGCTACGACGGGCTGATCAGGCAGCTCGGCGGCCCCGACCTGCCCGGCATCGGCTTCGCCATGGGACTGGAGCGCCTGGTGCTGCTCAAGGAGACTGCCGACCGGGAGCCCTCCGCCCCTGCCCTGTTCATCGCCGGACTCGGCGAGGCGGCAGCCGACGAGGCCTTCCGGCTGATGTCTCTGCTGCAACGTTCCGGGATCGAAGTGGAAATGGATTACCAGGGCCGCAGCCTCAAGGCCCAGTTGCGCCGGGCCGACAAACTCGGCGCGGCGCGAGTGCTGATTATCGGTGAGGATGAGTTGGCCCGCGGCAACGCCCAGCTGCGCACCATGGCCGACGGCAGCCAGCAGGAGGTCCGCCTCGACATCGATACCCTGCGGACACTTTTCACCTGACAGGCTGATGAAAACGTCCATCTGCGGCGTTGCCCTCACTTGCCCAAAACCGCCGGTGGATTTGGGACTTACCATTGGTCTTGACGCCCTGAACGGGCATTTTTATAATGAGCAATTCGCCCGCAAGGGCGGCTGCACCCAACATATCGACTCTTTCGGAGGACATATTCCGTGAACGACACTCTTGGCAGCTGGAAACGCACCCATTACTGCGGCGACCTGCGCGCCGAACATATCGGCAGCAAGGTCTGCATCATGGGCTGGGTACAGCGCCGCCGCGACCACGGCGGACTGATTTTCATCGACCTTCGCGACCGGACCGGCATCGTCCAGCTGGCCCTCGACCCGGATCGCGACCCGGAAGCGCACACCAAAGCTGACCGGATCCGCAATGAATGGGTTATCGCCGCCATCGGCACCGTTTCCCCTCGCCCGGAAGGAACGGTCAACCCGAAGATGAAGACCGGCGAGGTCGAAATCGAGATTTCCGAACTGCGCATCCTCAACCAGGCCAAGACCCCGCCTTTCATGCTCGATGAATATACCGACGTCGCCGAGAACCTGCGACTGAAGTATCGTTATCTTGACCTGCGCCGACCGACGGTGCAGCACTGCCTGATGATGCGCCATCAGGTCACCCGCACGGTGCGCAACTACCTCGACGAAGAGGGATTTCTCGACATTGAAACCCCGGTGCTGACCAAGAGCACTCCGGAGGGCGCCCGCGACTACCTGGTACCGAGCCGGGTCAGTCCCGGTCAGTTCTATGCCCTGCCGCAATCTCCGCAGCTGTTCAAGCAGTTGCTGATGGTGTCCGGCTTCGACCGTTACGCCCAGATCGTCAAATGCTTCCGTGACGAGGATCTGCGCGCCGACCGGCAGCCGGAGTTCACCCAGATCGACTGCGAGATGAGTTTTGTCGACCGCGACGACGTGATGGACATCATGGAAGCCATGATCGCCCGTGTCTTCAAGGAGACAATCAACGTCGAACTGAGCCTGCCGATGCCGCGCATGGCCTACGCCGAGGCGATCGACCGCTACGGCGTCGACAACCCCGACCTGCGCTTCGACCTCGAACTGGTTGAAATCACCGACATCGTCCGGGGCTGCGGGTTCAAGGTCTTCGCCGACGTCGCCGGCAGCGGCGGCATGGTCAAGGCGATCAATGTCAAGGGCGGCTCCGGCCTGTCACGCAAGGAACTGGATGACCTGACCGGATTCGTCGCCAATTACGGTGCCAAGGGCCTGGCCTGGGTGAAGATGACCGCCGACGGCTGGCAGTCGCCGATCGCCAAGTTCTTCCAGCCCGAGGAACTGCGGGCGATCGAGCAGGCTCTCGGTGCCGCCGAAGGCGACCTGCTGCTGTTCGTCGCCGACAAACCGGCCACCACAAACCAGGCTCTCGGCCGCCTGCGTCAGCACCTGGGCCAGAAACTGGACCTGGTCAAAAAGGGCGACTTCCGCTTCGTCTGGATTACCGATTTCCCGCTGCTTGAATGGGATGAGGAGCAGAAGCGCCACGTTGCCGTCCACCATCCTTTCACCGCGCCGCTCGATGAGGACATCCCGCTGCTCGACAGCGATCCGGGAAAGGTCCGGGCCAAGGCCTACGATCTGGTTCTGAACGGCAGTGAAATCGGCGGCGGTTCGATCCGTATCCATGACCAGGCGATCCAGCAGCGCATGTTCAACCTGCTCGGCATCGATGACGAAGAGGCACAGCTCAAATTCGGTTTCCTGCTCGACGCGCTCAGCTACGGAGCTCCCCCGCACGGCGGCATCGCCTTCGGCCTTGACCGGCTGACAATGATCCTCGCCGGCACCGACTCGATCCGCGACGTGATTGCCTTCCCGAAAACCCAGAAGGCAACCTGCCTGCTGTCGGAGGCTCCCGGAGAAGTCGACCCGGCCCAGTTGCGCGACCTCGGCATCCGGCTGGCGGCGCGCGCCAAATCCTGAATCGATACGGCGTCCCCCGCTCCCGGCGGGGGACGCTTCCTCATCACCGGCTGACAATGCCCATGCTGCAACCACTTCAAAAACTGCTGCTGCCCGCGACCATATCCCTGATCATCCTGCTGGCGGGGTGCGCCAAGCCGCCGCAGGCGGAACTGGCAGCCGCCCGCCAGGCTGTCGCCAGGGCTTATGCCGCGGGCGCAATGGAACTGGCCGGGGATGACTACCAGGCGGCCCGCGCGGCGTTGCGCAATGCTGAACGACTCAGCGATCGAGGGGAATACAAAGCGGCCCGTGATATTCTTTCGACGGCAGAAGCACAGGCAAAACTGGCGGCCGCAACGGCACGGGAGAAACGCGCCCGCATTGAACGGGAACGCCTGAAAAAGAAACAGCGTGAGGAACTGCGTCGCCGACAGGAACTCGCGGCGCAGAAAAAGAAACACCGGCGGACCGCCAAGGCGAAACCGAAGCCCAAACCGGAGCCGCCCGCCCCCGTCAACCACTATACGGTCAAAGCCGGCGAAACCCTGTGGCAGATCGCCGCCCGGCCCGAAGTCTATAACGACGAACTGCTCTGGCCCCTGCTCTACAAATCGAACCGCGACCAGATCACGGACCCGCGCAAAATCTATGCGGGCCAGGAATTGATCGTTCCCCGCAAACTCACCACCGACGACAAGAACGCGGCGCGTGCGGAAGCCCGCACCAGCGGCATTTATCCCCTGTCCGGGAAACCGGCTCCAACCAACTGACCCCTCTCCCCCCCGCTCCGCGCGACTGTCGCCGACAGCTTCCTCTGAAATGCCGTTTGAGGGAGTAACGCGGGGGCTGATTTCCCCTTGACAGGTCCAAAACCCTTGTATACTGTATACACTCTTTCGAGAACAGTGGGCAACTGCATCCATTCTACCCGAAAGACGAAAAAAACGTCGTTTAACAGGTCATTCAGTCTTCCATGTGGCCACTGGCCCACCCAAGACCAGACTTACCAAGGAGAGAGACATGGCATCAAAAATTATCTGGACCAAAATTGACGAGGCTCCGGCCCTGGCGACCTATTCGCTGCTGCCGATTGTCAAAGCCTTCACCAAGGGCACCGGTATCGACGTCGAAACCAGCGACATCTCGCTGGCCGGCCGCATCATCGCAACCTTCCCCGACAACCTGACTGAAGAACAGAAGATCGCGGACAATCTGGCGTTCCTCGGGGACCTGGTCAAAAAGCCGGAAGCCAACATCATCAAGCTGCCGAATATCAGTGCCTCGGTACCGCAACTCAAGGAGGCAATCGCCGAACTTCAGTCGCAGGGCTATGACCTGCCGGACTACCCGGAAGAGCCTAAGACGGAAGAGGAAAAAGCCATCCAGGCCCGGTATGCCAAGTGCCTCGGCAGCGCCGTCAACCCGGTGCTGCGTGAAGGAAACTCCGACCGTCGTGCCGCCGCCTCGGTGAAGATGTTCGGCCAGAAAAACCCCCACCGGATGATGAAACCCTTCCCGAGCGACTCCAAGGCCCATGTCGCGCACATGAACGACGGCGATTTCTACGCCAATGAAAAGTCGGTGACTGTCGACAAGGGTGGCGATTTCAAGATCGAACTGACCGGCAAGGACGGCAGCACCACCATCCTCAAGGATGGTCTCACCTCACTGGACGGCGAGATTCTCTCCGCGACCTTCATCAGCAAAAAGGCCCTGCGCGCCTTCTACGCCGAGCAGATTGCCGATGCCAAAGAGCAGGGAGTCCTGCTGTCACTGCACCTCAAGGCGACCATGATGAAGGTTTCCGATCCGATCATGTTCGGCCACGCGGTTTCGGTCTTCTTCGAAAAAGCCCTGAGCAAACATGCCGACACCCTGAAAGAGATCGGTTTCAACCCCAACCAGGGGCTGGGCGATCTTTACAGCCGGCTGCCTAATCTGCCGGAAGAGAAACAGGCCGAGATCAAAGCCGACATCGAAGCGGTCTACAAAGAGCAGCCTGAACTGGCGATGGTCAACTCGGCCAAGGGAATCACCAACCTGCATGTTCCGAACGATATCATCATCGACGCCTCGATGCCGGTCGTCGTTCGCGACGGCGGCAAGATGTGGGGCCGCGATGACCAGTTGCATGACACCAAGGCAATGATCCCCGACCGTTGCTACGCCCGGTTCTACCAGGTGGCCCTGGATGACTGCAAAAAGAACGGCGCTTTCGACCCGGCCACCATGGGCAGCGTCGCCAATGTCGGCCTGATGGCACAGAAAGCCGAAGAATACGGTTCCCACCCGACCACTTTTGAGATTCCGTTCGACGGAACCGTTCGCGTCCTCGACGCCTCCGGCAACGTGCTGATGGAACACGCCGTCGAAACCGGCGACATCTGGCGCCTGTCGCGGGCCAAGGACATCCCGATCCAGGACTGGGTCAAACTGGCGGTCACCCGCGCCAAAGCCAGCGGCGAACCTGCTATTTTCTGGCTCGACGAAAAACGCGGGCACGATGCCCAGATGATCGCCAAGGTCGAAAAGTACCTCAAGGACCATGACACCAGCGGCCTCGATATCCGCATCATGGAGCCGGTCGAGGCAATGAAATTCTCCTGCGAGCGGGTCCGCAAGGGGCTGAACACCATCTCGGTGACCGGCAACGTGCTGCGCGACTACCTGACCGACCTGTTTCCGATTCTCGAACTCGGCACCAGCGCCCGGATGCTCTCCATTGTCCCGCTGCTGGCCGGTGGCGGCCTGTTCGAAACCGGCGCGGGCGGATCCGCCCCCAAGCATGTCCAGCAGTTCATCGAGGAAGGTCACCTGCGCTGGGACTCCCTCGGCGAGTACTGCGCCCTGGTCCCGTCCCTGGAGATGATCGCCGACAAGGACGGCAACCCGAAGGCGGCGGTGCTGGCAGAAACCCTCGACCAGGCGATCATGAATTACCTGGAAAACCAGAAATTGCCTTCGCGGAAAGTCAATGAGCTCGACAACCGCGGCAGCAGCTTTTATCTCGGCTATTACTGGGCCCAGGCCCTGGCCGCCCAGGACAAGGACGCCGAACTCAAGGCCCGTTTCGCCGAGGTGGCTGCCGAGCTGGAAAAGAACGTCGAAAAGATCGATGCCGAACTGCTGGCCGCGCAGGGAGCCCCGGTCGACCTGGGTGGTTACTACCATCCCGACGATGCCAAAACCGAGGCGGCGATGCGGCCCAGTGCCACGCTCAACGCCATTATCGACGCAATCTCTTGACAGCCCCCGGAGCCGTGTATACTGTGGGCACTGCCGACATTTCCGGCGCCGGATTCCAACCCTGTTCGTACCAGTGCCGGCCCCGCTGGGGCCGGCGAAATAAATCCCAAAGGAGAGAGAAAAATGGCTAGACCAAAAATTGCATTGATCGGTGGTGGTCAAATCGGTGGTGTTCTCGCTCAACTCGCCGCGCTGCGTGAACTCGGCGATGTCGTCATGTTCGACATCGTCGAAGGCATGCCCCAGGGCAAAATGCTCGACATTGCCGAAGCGTCCCCGGTCGACGGCTTTGACGTCGAACTCAAGGGCGCCAACGACTACAAGGATATTGCCGGCGCCAACGTCGTCATCGTCACCGCCGGCCTGCCGCGCAAACCCGGCATGAGCCGCGATGACCTGATCGAGGTCAACTCCAAGATCATGACCTCGGTCGCCGAGGGCATCCGTGACAACGCTCCCGACGCCTTCGTTATCGTCATCTCCAATCCCCTCGACGCCATGGTCACCCTCTGCCGCAAGGTTACCGGCTTCCCGTCCAACCGCGTCATGGGTCAGGCCGGCGTCCTCGACTCGGCCCGCTTCCAGGCCTTCATCGCCTGGGAACTGGGGGTTTCGGTCAAGGATGTCAACGCCATGACCCTCGGCGGCCACGGCGACACCATGGTACCGCTGATCCGCTACGCCTCGGTCAACGGCATTCCGGTCATGGAACTGCTGGAAAGAAAGTACGGCAGCGCCGAAAAAGCCAAAGAAGTCATGGACGCCATGGTCAAGCGCACCAAGGGTGCCGGCGGCGAAGTTGTCGCCCTGCTGAAGACCGGCAGCGCCTTCTACTCCCCGGCTTCCTCGGCCATCGCCATGGCTGAATCGATCCTCAAGGACCAGAAACGGGTCCTGCCGACCTGCGCCATGCTCAACGGCGAGTTCGGTGTTGACGGCTACTATGTCGGTGTCCCCTGTGTTCTCGGCGCCGGCGGGGTCGAAAAAATCATCGAATTCAGCCTCGATGCCGAAGAGCAGGCCCAGTTCGACAATTCCGTCAACGCGGTCAAGGGACTGGTCGACAGCCTCGGCCTCTGATGCCCTGTTGACGTTGAAAACCGCAAAGAAGGGCAATGGTTACATTGCCCTTCTTTGCTTTTCCGCGCGGAGAAATTTCAAGCAGGCTGTAACAACCCTTAAATCTGCCTGAAAAGCGGCATGACACAGACACTATTTCTTGTTCCAAATCCGCCGTTTGTGGTACCATTCCGCCGTTTTGACCCGCTCCGCCGGAGCCATTTACAAAAAGGAGACAGACAGGAATGAGCAAGGCCAAAGGTAAGCTCGAGGTCATCGAGAAATATTGCAAAGGCTGCAGCATCTGCGTGGAGTTCTGCCCCACCAAGGTTCTGGCCATGGACGCCTTTACCGTCAAGGTGGCCAATCCGGATGCCTGCATCGCCTGCATGCAGTGCGAACTGCGCTGCCCGGATTTCGCTATCAAAGTCGAAAAAATTGCCTAACCACTAGAGGAGGTTTCGACCAGTGGCTAAAAAAGTTGCTCTGATGCAGGGGAACGAAGCTTGTGCCCACGGCGCTCTGTACGCCGGGTGCAACTTCTTCGCCGGCTATCCCATCACTCCCTCGACCGAAGTGGCCGAGGTGCTTTCCAACGAACTGCCGAAAGTCGGCGGCAAATTCATCCAGATGGAAGACGAAATTGCCGCCACCGCAGCCCTGATCGGCGCTGCGTTGACCGGCGCCAAGGCTCTCGACGCCACCTCCGGTCCGGGCATGTCCCTGAAACAGGAACTGCTCGGCTATGCCTGCATCGCCGAGATTCCCTGCGTCATTGTCAATGTCCAGCGCGGCGGTCCTTCAACCGGTATGCCGACCGGCCCCAGCCAGTCCGACATGCAGCAGGCGATGTGGGGCACCCACGGTGACCACGCCGCCATCGCTCTCTCCCCGGCCTCCTGCCAGGAGATTTTCGAAGAGACGGTCCGCGCCTTCAACCTGGCGGAGAAATACCGCATGCCGGTCCAGCTGCAGCTTGATGAAATCTGCGCCCACATGCGCGAGCCGGTCACCTTCCCCGAGCCGGGCGAGCTGGAAGTCATCGACCGTGAAGCACCGACTGTCGCCCCCGAGGATTACAAGCCCTACGACGACAGCCAGGGGCAGATCCCGCCGCTGGCATCCTTCGGCAGCGGCTACCGCTACCATGTCACCGGCCTGAACAAGGCGGCCGACGGTTTCCCGACCACCAAGGCGGAACTGGTTGACGCCGAAGAGCGTCGTCAAATCGCCAAGGTGATGGACAACCTCGACGACATCCTGAAGAACGAGGAATACCAGCTCGAAGATGCCGAGGTGGTGCTCTTCGCCTACGGCTCGACCAGCCGCAGCGCCCGCTACGCGGTCAACGAGCTGCGCAAGGAAGGCATCAAGGCCGGGATGTTCCGCCCGATCACCGTCTGGCCCTTCCCCGAACAGCGGGTTGCCGAGCTGGCTGACCAGGCCAAGGCAATCATCTGCCCGGAAATGAACCTCGGACAGATGGTCCGTGAAGTCGAACGCGTTGCCAAGGGTGCCTGCATCGTCAGCCACATCGGCCGCGTAGATGGTGAGCCGATCAATCCCGGCCAGATTATCGACCGGGTGAAGGAGGTGCTGTAATGGCATACGATTACGAGAAATCAATCCGTCCGGGCAAGCTGCCCCATATCTGGTGCCCCGGTTGCGGCCACGGCATCGTCATGAAGGGCCTGATCCGCGCCATGGACGCCTGTGAACTGGACCTGAAAAACACCGCCGTGGTTTCCGGCATCGGCTGCGCCAGCCGCCTGCCCGGCTACCTCGACGCCTGCACCCTGCACACCGCCCATGGCCGGGCGGCCGCTTTCGCCACCGGCGTCAAGATGGCCAAACCGGAGATGACCGTGCTGGTAGTCGGTGGTGACGGCGACGGCACCGCCATCGGCGGCAACCACTTCATCCATGCCTGCCGCCGCAACATCGACATCACCTACATCGTGATGAACAACAGCATCTACGGCATGACCGGTGGTCAGTTCTCGCCCTGCACCCCGACCGGGGCGATGGCTTCGACCACCCCCTACGGCAACCCCGATCCGACCTTCGACATCAGCAAACTGGCAATCGGCGCCGGAGCGACCTTTGTCGCCCGCGGCACCGCCTTCCACGCCACCCAGATCGACAAGCTGATCGCCGAGGGCATCCGCCACAAGGGTACGGCGGTGATCGAAATCCTCGATGACTGCCCGACCACCTACGGTCGCCGCAACAAGTTCCGTTCGGTGGTCGACATGATGAAGCGACTCAAGGATATCGCCGTCCCGGTGGCCGCGGCCGCCAAAATGACCCCTGAGCAACTCGAAGGCAAGGTTCTCACCGGCGTTCTCTTCAAGGAAGAACGTCCCGAGTACACCGAGCAGTACACCCAGGTTATTGCCAAGGCGCAAGGCGCCTGATCCCCAGCTGAAGGAGAATTGAACCATGGCAGAACGTTATGAAATTCGGTTTTCCGGTGCCGGTGGTCAGGGCCTGATCACCGCCGGAATCATCCTGGCCGAGGCGGCCAGCATCGTCGAAGGCAAAAGTGCCGTCCAGTCTCAGAGCTACGGCCCCGAGGCCCGTGGCGGCGCCTCCAAGTCGGAAGTCATCATTTCGGATGGCCCCATCGACTACCCGAAAGCGACCATTGTCGATGCCTGCCTCGCCATGACCCAGGTCGCCTGCGACAAGTACGCCAACGGCATCAAGCCCGGCGGGCTGCTGCTGCTTGATGAAGATTTCGTGCCCAACGTCCCCGAAGGCGATTTCAAAGTGGTTCGGGTGCCGATCATGCGCACCGCCCAGGAAGAAATCGGCCGCGCCATCGTCGCCAACGTGGTCGCCCTCGGAGCGATGATCGCCCTGACCGGCGTCGTTGCCAAGGAATCCGGCCTCAAGGCGGTTCTCTCCCGGGTTCCCGAGGCCTTCAAGGACCTCAACGAAAAAGCCTACAATCTGGGCTTCGAGAAGGTTAAAGCCGCCATGGCCTGAAAACCGGCCGGCACAGCAGAACAAAGAAAGCCCGGAGCATCCGCTCCGGGCTTTCTTTTGTTTGGAAAGGTCTATTAATCTAGCCGAATTCGGCGATGAACTTCTCGGCCATCGCCACATCCTCCTTGCTGCCGATGAAAACCGGTGACCGCTGGTCAATTCCTTCCGGTTCGATATCGAGAATCCGCTCCCGGCCATTGGAGGCCGCACCGCCCGCCTGCTCCATGATGAAAGCCATGGGATTCAGTTCGTAGAGCAGTCGCAGCTTGCCGTTGGGAGCGCCTTCGAGATGGGGATACATGAAAATCCCCTGTCCCTTGATCAGCACCTGATTGATATCCGGAACAAAGCCGCCGCTGTAGCGCAGCTTGGAACCTTTCGCCTCCAGGGATGAGATGAACTTTTCCACTCCGGGAGAATACTTGTTGCGCTGCCCGCCGGGAGAATAGATGGTACCGGCCGGCTGCATCTTCACATGCTCCTGAATCAGGGTGTATTCCATCAGCGAGTTCATGGCAAATTCATGAACGCCGCTGCCGGTCGAGTAGACCAGGGTACAGCGGGGGCCATAGAGGATATACATGGCGGCCACCATGTTGCGGCCGCGCTGCAGCACGTTGTCGCCACGGTAAATACCGATAATGGTTCCGACAGCCAGGTTGACATCGACCAGGGAAGAGCCGTCGAGAGGATCGTAAGTAATCGAATACTTGCCGTTCAGGTTGACATTGATAATCTCGTCGGTCTCTTCGGAGGCGATGGTGGAAATCACCCCGGAATGGATCAACCGCTTGCGCAGGATCCGGTCGGAGAGCACATCAAGCGCCAGCTGTTCCTCCCCGTAGAGGTTTGACGTACCGGCAACCCCCAGGTCGCCGGTGCGGATAGCGTTGATCACGTAACGCGAAGCGGTGGCTATTTCGCAGATGACCCTGGTCAGGTCCCGATCTTCCTCATGCTCCCGCAGATGACGTCGCAGATCGACCTGAAAAGGTGTTGTACCCGGTTCTCTAACCATGAAATTTCCCTCCTGACGGACAGATTGAACACTCTTGACCATTGCCTGTACCAGGCTAAGGAGTTTAGACCATCCCCACTGCCTGAACAAGAGCAAATCTCGCGGTCTGCGGCTGCCTTGACGTCTTCCCGGTGACTGCTATGCTGGATGAACACCCAGACCCGGGAGGATACGTCATGAAAGAAGAACAACAGCAGCAACCGACATCCCCTGAGAGTGACCACCAACATGAACGCAAAACCATGGAGAAGTTCTGGGGAGCCACGGTCGAAACCTGGAACAGCGCGACCTTCCGCGCCAATCAGTACAAACGGATTGTGCAGAAAAAGATCGATCTGACCTCACTGCACAAGAAGATTTCCACCGCTCACGCCGATCTTGGCAAAAAAATCGACGACCTGTACCAGAACGGCAACGACAATGTCATGGAACATCCGGATGTCATGAACATGCTCAAGGGCCTCGGCAGCATGCGCCAGGCCGCGGCAGGACTCGAAGAGGAGATTGTCAAGATCAAGAACGAAGAACCGCCGGAAGACGAGATGCAGCCGCCGACAGGCGGAAACGCCTGACATCCCGGCACAAGAAGGAAGCCTGTACCCAATTGAAACGGGCCCTGAAAATCAGGGCCCGTTTTTTCATCTACATTCAGTTTTCAACATCAGCGCAGGTGCTTGCGCGCCCGCGGCACACTGTGCAGGCGTTCATCCTTGTACTCCCGGTCCCACTTGCGCATCTCTTCGAGGACTTCCGCTTCGACGGCCGACATCTCGGCGGCATGCCGGTCCATGATGTCGATGGCCCTGTCGATGCTGTCGCTGCGCTGTTTCAATCCGGGGCGGGGGTCATTGATTCCTGCATGGTTAAACTGGGGCATACATCCTCCTTACTACGGCTGTGCCCACGACCTTGATTCCGAACACGGACATGGGCGACCAACGATCAGTGAAGTCCCAGAGGTCCTCTTATTATACAACGACCGACCATCCGGGCAAACCCCTGTTCAACATCTTTTTGTTCGTCTCTCTGATTTGTGGTTCTAACGACCGAGATCCTGTTTCCACTGTTGCTGCAATTCCGCCAGGCTCAGGCCATAAGATCCGAAAACCCGGGCAAAGGCATCATCCGCGGAAGCTCCCGCACCGAGATCCCGCAGGATATCCCCGATTTGAAACCAGCCGTAATCATCCACCAGGTAACGGACAAAAGAATAGCTCTGTTCGTAAGCCAGACGGACCTCGGCAGCCGGCAGATTTTTCCAGCTGCCGGTCAGGGAGTTGAAATCAAGCAATGCCGGCGCCTGTTCCAGGGCCCGCAGGGGTGGATTAAAACGCCCGCGTCCTGCCAGTTCGGCCAGGCCTTCATTGAGCCAGGTCGGACAATGATTCCCGGCCAGTTCCCGCACGACAACATGGGTGTATTCATGAAACAGTACCGCCTGAAGGGGGGCGGAAACCTGCTTCACGCCACCGAGCGGGATACGGATTTTGCCGTCGTAAAGGCCCGCGGCCCAGTCGGGCGAGGCGGTGATGCGGGAGAAATCGGCACGCGTGTAAATCAGCACCGGAACCTGTCCGGCGGGATAAACATCCAGATTCCCTCCCAGTTCAACATAGGCCTGGTGAAGAACATCGAGCAGTTCAGCACCAAGATCCGGATCGCCGGCAGCATCGTAGGAAAGAACAAAGCTGGACGTGTAGCTCTGTTCCATACCTGACTCGACCTTGGCCTCCCGCCGGGCCTTGGCCAGCATCGCCTGAAGAGACGTATTTCCCGGGTCCAGTTCCAGAGCCCTGTTCCAGGCGTCAATCGCCTCCTCCAGGCGATTGGTGAGATAGTCAACCCGACCGAGAAGCTGCCACACCCCCGCCTGTTGATCATCGATGCCGAGAGCTTCGTTGAGAACCACCTCGGCTTCGGCGTAGGCTTTCTCCGCCACCAGGGCATGAGCCCGGGCGAGCAGAAAACGGGTATCGTCCGGCGCCAGTTCCTGTCCCTGTTGAAAAAGGTCACCGGCCTGACGATATCTTCCCTGGCGCAGCAGTTCATGACCACGGGCCAACAGAACGACGGCGAGATTTTTTCGAATCTGTTCGTCGTAGGGCTGGTCCTGCCGGGCCTGGCGCAGGTAATCCAATGCCCTGGCGGTATCACCGGCCCGATAGGCCTCAGCACCCAGCTGGTTGTTCTGGGAGGCATTCAGAGCGGCACAGCAGAACGAAGCCGACAGCAGGAGAAAAACCAGCAGCAGAATCAGTCCGGCAGCTCTTGACCCGTTCAAGGACGCTTCCCCCGGGCGAGAATCTCCAGCATCGCCTGGTGCAGCAGGCCGTTGCTGGCAAGAATTTCAGCACCGTGAATGTCGAGCGGCGCATCGGAAAAATCACTCACCCGCCCACCGGCCTCGCGGACAATCAACTGACCGGCGGCGATATCCCAGGGTTTGAGTTTCATCTCCCAGTAACCATCGAAACGGCCGCAGGCGGTATAAACCAGGTCAAGGCTGGCCGCCCCGGGACGACGGCAGGCCTGGGCGGCCTGCTGAAAGGCAACGAAGTGATCGTAATTATTGACCGGGCTTTGTTTCCGGTCATAGGGGAAGCCGGTTGCCAGCAATGCCTGGTCAAGCTGGTCAGTCTTTGAGACCTGGAACCGTCGGTCATTGAGCCTGGCCCCCTGTCCCTTTTCCGCGATGAACATCTCGTTCATCGCGGGATTGTAGACAACACCGAGTACGACCTCACCATCAACCGCCAGGGCGATGGAAACCGTCCACCAGGGCAAGCCGTGGGCATAATTCGTGGTGCCGTCAAGCGGGTCGATAATCCACTGGTACGGAGATTTCCGGGCCCCGTAATCTCCCTCCTCGGCAAGGATGTCGTGACGCGGGAAAATACCCCGGATGACATTGACGATCATCTCTTCAGCCGCCTGGTCGGCGTCAGTCACCAGGTCGACTTCACCCTTGTGGCGAATCTGCAGGGTCCGACCGAATTTCTCCAGCAGCACCTTCCCCCCGGCGACAGCCGCCTGCAGGGCAATTTCTTTCATAGAACCTCCCCCGGCCCGGTCGGTGAAAGCTGGTCGCACCACATCCGGGTTGCGCCGACCACCGCCAACGGGATACAGAAAAACTGCAGAAAAGGGATGGCCAGCAGGCAGAGAACCCCGGTACCGAAGCCGAAGGCCATGAACATGCGCCCGCCGATAAAGCGGCGCTGTTCACGAAACCCCTGCCCCTTGCGGCCGAAAACATAACTGGTGTACTGGATGGCGAGAAAATAGACCGTAAACAGGAAGGAGAGAACCGAATAAAGCAGAGTGCCGAACCCGGGAATGAAATTCAAGAGCAGCAGCAGTACCATGCCGATGACAAAAACGATAAGTTTCCTGCATTCGTCGACCAGGATACGCCCGATTTCCCGCAGCGAAAAGGGTACCCCCTCAGCCTTCCCGCGAATCGCCAGCTCGGTTTTCTCCGACAACAGATCATTGAAGGGGGACGAAATCAGATTGCCGACCACGGTGAAAGAAAAGAAGACCAGCACCGCCGTCAGCACCACCGCCACCAGCCAGAGAAAATAATAAAGCGTCGCCCAGTACCAGGCATCGCCGCTCGGAATCATCGTCTCAACCCGGGTGTTGAAAAAATCGAGCCCCAGCCAGACAGCCAGAGAAAAAATAACCGTGTTGATCAGAAAGGGAATCAGTACATATTTCCACAATCGCGGCGTCTTCATCAGGAAGCGCCCACCGGCGAAAGGGTAGAAGAAACCACGCGAAAAATGAGTCAGGGGATTGTTGCGGAGCAGATTGACCATCGACAGTCGCCTCGAACCGGGTAGGTGATAGAAGGTTACATCCTATCACAGCCGCCGGGGGTTCGTCATCGGCAACAAGCGTGCTTTTCGGTTATAATGGTGTTCAGTCCAACCCTTAGGGGTTGGGGCCCGCCGACCGCAAACACTGACAAGGGAGAGAACAACATGACTGAATTCAGTTGCCAGAACCCCGAAGAACACTGCGACCTGCACGCCTGCCAGTTGACCGGCAAGGAGCGCAACCCGGACGTCGACAAGATATTTGAAAACCCCCGTTTCGCCTGCACCAACTGTGGTGTCAAGGTCCACGATGCGGCCAACGTCTGCATGCCCAAAGAACTCTGAGGGTTGCATCAGCAGACAGAAACAAAGGGGCAGACTGCCTTCACAGCGTCTGCCCTTTGCTTTTTCGTCTGACAGACCTCACTCGTCAGCGAGCATCCGCTCCAGGGCATATCGCGCGTGCAGTTCGGTGGTGTTGAACAGCGGCATGTCGGTGTGTTCCGGCCTGATCAGCAGCGGGATTTCAGTACAGCCGAGGACAACTCCCTGCGCTCCGAGTCCGCGCAACCGCTCGATGATCCGCAGGTAGGCTCGACGCGAGGAGTCGGTGAACTGCCCGCGACAGAGTTCCGCGAAGATAACCTGATGCACCAGTTCCCGCTCTTCCTCTTCGGGGATGACCACCTCGATTCCGAACCCCTGCCGCAGTCGATCCCGGTAAAAACCTTCCTCCATGGTGTAACGGGTACCGAGCAGGCCGACCCTGGTCACGCCCCTGGCTAAACAAGCGCGACCAACGGCATCGGCGATATGCAGCAACGGTACATCGATCCGGGCTTCGACCTGCGGCGCCACCTTGTGCATCAGGTTGGTACAGATCAGCACCATATCGGCGCCGCACTGCTGCAGCCCCCGGGCGGCGGCACCGAGCATTGCGCCCGCCTGCTGCCAGCGACCGCTGACCTGCAGCTGCTCAATCTCGGCGAAATCAACGCTGTGCATGATGATTTTGGCCGAATGTAATCCTCCGAGTCGTTCACGCACTCCCTGGTTGAGAATCTGATAATACAAAATGGTCGATTCCCAACTCATGCCGCCCAACAGACCAACTGTTTTCATAACCATAACGCCTCCCTGTCCTGGAATACCCCATTCAAACCCGAAAACTGTTTACAAAACAGATACAGATAACATAAAAAACAAACATAACAGTTTTTCGGGAGACCGAGATGGACCACAATGAATTCCGCTACCGCAGGGTCGAAAAGCAGATCACCACGCTGATCGAAAGCGCTGCCATCAAACCCGGCGACAGACTGCCCTCGCTGCGCAAATTGAGCGGCCAACTCGGCGTCAGCATCAGTACTGTCAGCCAGGCCTATCTCGAACTGGAAAAAAAGGGGGTCATCGCCTCCCGGGAACGCTCGGGGTTCTTCCTCAGCCCATCCGCCGGCCGCATGCCCGCCCCGGCCAGCCGCCCCCGCCCGGCCCTGGTACCGACCAGCAGCAGCCGCAGCGGACTGATTCAAAAGGTTCTTGAGGCGCTTGGCAACAGGGATCTGCTCCCCTTCGGCGTGGTCTGTCCCGCCGACGAACTGCTGCCGGCGAAGACCCTGGCGCGGCTGTTCAGCAACTCCCTGCGCAACGATCCGGCTCGGGCTCTCAATTACGCACCCGTCGCCGGCGAGGATGATCTGCGGCGCCAGCTCGCCCTGCGCGCGCTGGAAGCCGGAATCAGCGTCACCCCCGAAGAGATCCTCATCACCAGCGGCGCCATGGAAGGACTTGCCATCGCCTTGCGGGCCCTGACCAAACCGGGAGACAATGTCCTGATCCAGTCGCCCAGCTACTTCTGTTTCCTGCAGCTTCTTGAAAACTGCGGTCTGCGCGCCATCGAAATTCCTTCTTCAGGCGACGGCATCGATCCGCGAGACGTCCGCCGCGCCATCGAACGTTTCGAGATCCGCGCGGCGATCCTGGTTCCGAACTTCAACAACCCCGACGGCAGCCTGACCGCGGACACCCGCAAAGAAGAGATCGTGCGCCTGCTCGGCGAACGGGGTATTCCCCTGGTCGAGGATGATGTCTACGGCGAGATCTATTTCGGCGCCGAACGATCGCGATGCTGCAAGAGCTTCGATGACGCGGGCGAGGTCATTTACTGTTCCTCCTTCTCCAAGACCATCGCGCCGGGTTACCGGGTCGGCTGGATGATTCCCGGCCGCCACTACGGCAAAGCCCTGGACCTCAAGACCACGACCAACATCTGCACCGCCTCCCCCAACCAGATGGCAATTGCCGCCTTCCTGCGTGAAGGCTACTTCGAGCGCCACATGCGCCGCCTGCGCGGAGCTATCCACAACCAGATGAAAGCGTTGCTGCTCAGCCTGCACCGCCACTTCCCGGCTGAAACCCGGGCCGGTTTTCCCTCCGGCGGGGCCGCGATCTGGGTCGAACTGCCGCCAGACATCGACGCGGTCGACTATTTCTTCAAGGCGCGGGAAGCGGGCATCGGCCTGGCACCGGGCCCGATTTTCTCGACCCAGGACAAATACAACAACTTCATCCGTCTCAGCTGTAACGGGATCTGGAACGAGAAAATGGAACAGGGGGTGAAAACCCTCGGCAGATTGGCCGAAGAGATGTACTGAATCAATCCTGAATCAATGAGCCCCTTGTCGGTGGCCAGCACAAGTCATTGGCCTGCCTGAGCTTCCCAAAAATCACCAGCGAACCTATGGGTGCGCTTCAGATTTTTGGAAATCCCATTCAGGCCAAGCACTTGCACTCTCCATCCAACAGGAACTCACTGATTCAGGAATCCCCGGATCCACCGGCTGTTTTGCGGACCGAGGGTGGCGAGACGGGTGAAGGGGCGAGGCGCCGTGCCGATTCGGGCGGAAACGTAGCCGAGCTACGTTGAGCACCGAACCGGTGAAGGCAACGAAGCAGATTCATCCGTAACGACAGCCGAATCCCGAAATTGCCGGTGGATTTGGGGAATCCACCCGGGCGGCACTGATCCCGGCCAGGTAGCCGGTCGACCAGCAGACCTGCAGGTTGAAACCGCCGGTCGGCCCGTCGATATCAAGCATTTCGCCGGCAAAATAGAGGTTCTCGATTTTCTTCGAGCGCAGGCTGCGCATGTCGACATCCTTGAGAGAAACGCCGCCTGACGTGACGATCGCCTTCTTCAGCCCTTCATGGCCGGTGACCCGCAGCGGCAGGCGCTTGAACAACTCCAGCAGGCCCCGACGTTCGGTACGGGTGACGGAGTGGCATTTCTTGCCGGGATCGATGCCGGAAAGCAGGATGAAACGGGGGATCATGTCGCGCGGCAGCAGCTTGCCAAGGGCATTGCGGAAATCCCTGTTGGCATGATCCGCAAGTTCGCGCTGCAGGCGTTTGTCGAACAACTCGTCACTGACCGCCGGTTTAAAATCAACCTCCAGCGAAACTTTCCCCTTTGTCAAAGCCTCACGGATAGCGGAACTCATATCGAGGATGATCGGCCCGCCGATACCGGTGCGGGTGAAGAAGGCCTCACCGAAACGTTCATCGAACGGCGAGCCGTCGAGCAGGGCGGCGATGCGGATATTTTTCAGATTGAGACGGCACCATTCCCCGGTCCAGTCTTCGGCCAGCCGAATCGGCATCAATGCCGCTTCCGGCTTGACCAGTCGGTGACCACACGCTTCGGCCCAGGCGTAACCGTCACCGGTACAGCCGGTTTCGGGATAGGAAAGCCCGCCGGTGGCAACCAGGTAGCGGGCCGCCCGAGAAATACCGCGGCCGGTCACCACCCCGCTTATGCGGCCACCCTCCACCTGCAGGTGCCTGACCTCACAGCCGGTGCGGAGTTCGACTCCGCAGTCACGCAGAAAGCGGTCCAGAACCTGCTGCACATCGACCGCCCCGCCACGGGCCGGGAAAACCCGCCCGCCCCGCTCGGTTTTCAGGTCCAGTCCGCGCTGCCGGAAAAAATCGACAACATCCCGTGGTCCGAAAGCATAGAGAGCCGTCAGCAGGGCCCTGCCGTTGCGCCCGAATGCCTCGGCAAAGTGCCGCGGATCATCCTCGTCGTGGGTTACGTTGCAACGCCCCTTGCCGGTGATCAGCAGCTTGGCGCCGCAGCGCCGGTTCTTTTCCAGCAGCAGCACCCGGGCACCGTTGAGGGCGGCAAAGCCGGCAGCGAAGATCCCGGCGGGGCCACCGCCGATGACGATCAGATCATGAGAGCTGCAATGATTTTCCGGCGGGTTTCTCACGGATGCCCCGTTCCCGGGATCAGCTGTCAATGGACAGAACCCGGGGCAATTCGGCCACTCTGGACTTGAACAGTTCCAGACTGCCGTCATTGACAATGATGTCGTCCCAGGCGTCGAAACCGTCGAGCGAGGTTTCACTGGCGTGATTGCCGGCGGCGGCGAAGCCGGGACGCTCGATCTTGACAATCCTGCCGTCAAGTTCCCGGATGGAGCGCAGTTCGTTCATGAAACGCACATCATCGACCAGGATGTGAACCCTGTCGAGATCGTAATCACGCACCTTCCGCGTCCAGGCCCGGGTCCAGTAATCGGGCTCCCGGGCGCGGCGGTATTCGGTCCCCCACCACTGCAGAATCAGGCGCACGGTCAGGGCCGTCTGTCCCGGACGATCCTGGATGGCACTGTTGATACGGATAAAATCTGCCCAAGGCGGGCAAACCTCAAGGGCTTTTTCCTGATCGATATAAAAGGTACGGACCTTATCCTCCTGGCTGCCGTAGACCAGGGGCACATGGTCGACGGCGCCAACCTGACGCAGAAAACCCTCGACCTCGTCGCGCAACAGCATCGCCATCGGCACAATCAGCGTTTCACGTTGGAGCAGGGGAGCAAGATGGTGGGCGGCGGTGGTTTTCCCCGAGGCGGCCTTGCCGGCAAATCCAAGTATCATCACAGATCCTTCGTCCGAAAATTCACGCCGAGTGTACAGAATTCGAAGGCAGGCTGCAATGGCACAGGCGTAAAAAAGCGGGAGTCAGATCGACTCCCGCTCGCTTCTGGTTCAGAGTGTCGTCACTACTCGGGCGGCAACACGCAGCAGACAATCTCCACCCGCCGATTCTGATAGCGCCCTTCCCTGGTCTTGTTGTCGGCAACCGGTCGGCTCTTGCCGTAACCCCTGAAGAGCAGCCTCTTGCCGTCAATACCATAATTGGCAATCAGGTAATCACGAACCGCCCTGGCACGAGCCTCGGAGAGTTTCTGATTGTACTCCGCGCTGCCGGTATGGTCGGTGTGACCGGCGATCAGGATGAACGGCACCTGGCTGTGCTCACGAATAAAGGCGGCCGCCCGATCGAGATCGGCCTTGAACTCCGGCTTGATTTCAGCCTTGTCGAAATCGAAATTGATGTGCAGGGTCAGCTTCAGGCTGCAGCCGTCCTCATCGACGAATTCTCCACGCGGTGTATTCGGACACTTGTCACGGCTGTTGGGTACGCCGTCACCATCATCATCCCCATCTACCGGGGCCGCTTTGCGCTGCAGGAACGCCTTTTCAACAAAAGCCGCCATGGCCCCGGAGTCGGCGAGGCTCGCCGCGGTCTGTGACGAACCACAGCTACTGGCTGCCGCGACCTGCTGCAGGGCCTTTTCCCCCTGAGGGAAACCACCGACAGCGATGGTATGAATACAGAGATTGCCGCCAAAAGCATCAACCAGTTTCTTGGCCGCAACCGGGGCGTCACTCATCTGCAGCCCATCGCTGACCACCACGATGGCATTCTTGCCGCCGGCTCCACTGAGGTCTTGTCCGGCCGCCATCAGGGCCGCCGCCAGCGGGCTGTTGCCGCCGGCCTCCTTGACAGCATCGAGGCCCTGCTGCAAACCACTGCGGGTGTAACGGGCAAGTCCATAGATCAACTCGGTTTCAGCGGCCATCTGCTTTGAATGAAGACCGAAATGACGCAACCCGGTATTGAAACCCAGATCTGGGGGCAGGCTGCGATTGATCCCGGCGATCACCCCCTTGGCATCCTGGAAGTTGGTGCCGCTTCCTTCCATAGCCATGGTCATCGAACTGTCCAGGATGAACAGCGCATTGTTCACCCTGGGCTGGTACTTGCCCGACTCGAAAGTCGCCGGACTGAAAGTCATCGGCGCCATTCTGGTCTGTTGTGCGGCACAGCCGAAAAGAAACGCACTGCTTAACAAAAGCATGGCGATTGCGGAAAATGTTCGTCTCATCTTTCTGCCTCCTCACGGGTGGTGTATCGAGGTGTGAACCCGTCGCGGAATCTGAAGTCCCATCTGCCGGGTTCGGCAACAGGTTGAATTCGTCAAGAGGAAAAGAGTTCGCCAGGCGGGAAACTGTCGTCAGTTCAGCCACCCCTCCCCTGTATTCCTGACTATTCCAGTAAATTTTAGCAGTGAGCCGGGCTTTGTCAAAAAAGAGAGAAGGATTATTTACAGACAGCGGCGGAACAGGGGACGGGGGGCATTGGCCAGACAGGCGCCGGTGACAACCAGGATGCCGCCGACCAGCAGCGACGGGCTGAGGGTTTCACCGAGCAGCAGGGTGGCAAGCAGCACCCCGTTGACCGGGACAAAATTGATGAAGACCGCGGCCCGCGACGGGCCGATGGCTTCAATCCCCTGAAAGTACCAGAGAAAACTGACCACGGTGCCGAACAGACCGAGATAGCCGATGCTCAGCCAGGAAGATATGGAAAGCCCGAGGGCTTCGGCGAAGCTGTCCTGCAGCAGCGCCGGAATCAGCAGCAGCAGGGTCCCGACGAGGGACGACCAGCAGACGGCGGCCAGCGGCGACAACCCCCGCATGGCGGTCTTGCCGATCACCGAGTAGAGCGTCCAGGAGAGCACGCAGCCGAAAATCAGCAGCTCGCCGCGGCCGATGCCGCCCTGCAGGATCAGCTCCGGGTTGCCCCGGGTGATGACCAGCATGGCGCCGAAGATCGACAGGGGGATGCCCAGCAGACGGCTGAAGGGCAGGGATTCCCGATAAACCAGGACCGAACAGAGGGTGATGGCGACCGGGTTGAGGGCAATGATCAGCGCCGCCCGACCGGCACCGATCTGTGTCAATCCGTTGAAGAAGAAGAGGTTGTAGGCAAAGATACCGGTCAGTCCCAGTGAGCTGACGGCCAGCATCTGCCGGCGGTCGAGTTTCGGCAGCCGTCCCTCCAGACGCCGGGTGGCCACCACCAGCAGCAGCGAGGCGAACAGGAAGCGGAAGAAAGCCGACGTCGCCGGATGGACGTCAGCGGCCAGAAACCGGCCGGCGACGAAGGTCCCGCCCCAGAAGAAGGCGGCGGCGAAAAGCTTCAGGTAGGTTGACAGCACCGCCGCAGGTTACCAGCCTCGACCAGGAAATCAATACATTTCCATGGACAGTAAAACACCCGCCCTGATAACTGGTATGCTTCTGGTGAAACTCAGGACTGATTTCTGGAGACGCCATGCGACGCTACTCGGACCAGCCCTTCCCCGCCTACCGTCACCGGCTCGACCGGACCCCGCACCCGACCCGTGACCCGCGCGGTCACAGCTACGGACTGCCCGAGCCGATCCCCCTTTCCTGTTCGCAACGAAACTGGCCCGGCTGTGAACCCTATCTCTATGGCGTCGACCTGTTCAACCACGGCTATTTCTGGGAAGCCCATACCGCCTTCGAGCAAGTCTGGCTGGCGGAGGGGCGCGAGACGGTCAACGGGCTCTTTTTTCAGGGATTGATCCAGATCGCCGCCGGATTCCTCAAGCTGGCGGGCGGCGAACCGGACAACGCCCGGATGCTGGTCGAACTGGGGATCGAAAAACTGCCGACCGAGCCCGAGGTCTTTTTCGGGCTGCAACTGTCACCTTTTATCACCCGAATACGGGAAAGCCTGGAGAATGAGGCCATCCCGCCGATAATAGAGCTGCAGATCGAAAACAGCTTCTGAACCAGCCACCTCATCTCTTCCCGGTCATGAGCGGTCTTCCTTGACCCTGGACATACCGACCGGGTATCGTCAATAGCATGTTGCAGAACACTTTTGAATCCATACCCCGATGACCGAGATCCCCCGCGATATCCCCCTGGACGCCTGGCTGCCGACCAGCCGCGCCGAGATGCGGGCCCGCGACTGGCAACAGGCCGACGTGATCATCGTCTCCGGCGACGCCTACGTCGATCATCCGAGTTTCGGCGGCGCGGTCATCGGCCGGCTGCTGGAAGATCTCGGGCTGAAGGTGGCGGTGCTGCCGCAGCCGAACTGGCGTGACGACCTGCGAGACTTCCGCAAGCTCGGCGCCCCACGGCTGTTCTTCGCCGTCACCGCCGGCTGCATGGATTCGATGGTCAACCACTACACCGCCAGCCGTCGGCGACGTGCCGACGACGCCTACACCGCCGGTGGCCGGTCCGGGATGCGGCCCGACTACGCGGTCAGCGTCTACAGCCGCATCCTCAAACGGCTCTATCCCGAAACCCCGGTGGTCATCGGCGGCATCGAGGCAAGTCTCAGGCGCGTCACGCATTACGACTACTGGTCCGACAGCTTCAAACCGACAATCCTCGCCGACAGCGGCGCCGACCTGCTGGTCTACGGCATGGGTGAGAAGCCGCTGACCGAAATTGTCCGGCTGCTGCAGCGCGGCGTTCCCTTCGAGCGTCTCGACACTCTCGAACAAACCGCTCTGCTGCGTCCAGTGGAGTCCCTGCCGCGCTGCCGGAAATGGCGGGATGAAGAACTGGCGTCCCACGAAAGCTGTTTGAAAAACAAGAAACTGCAGGCAAAAAATTTCGCCCGGATCGAAACCGAGAGCAACCGCCTGCAGAGCCGGGTGCGTTTTCTGCAACGGGTCAATGAAAAGATGCTGGTCATCAACCCGCCGGCCGCTCTTCTGGACGAAAAGGAACTGGACCGCAGCTTCGCCCTGCCCTACACCCGGCTGCCGCACCCCCGCTACCGGGGGAAAACGATTCCCGCTTTCGAGATGATCAAGGATTCAATCACCCTGCATCGCGGCTGCTTCGGCGGTTGTTCTTTCTGCACCATCTCCGCCCACCAGGGGAAATTCATCACCAGCCGCAGCGAATCCTCGATCCTGGCCGAACTGGAGCAGCTGACCGCCCGTCCCGGCTTCTGCGGCACCCTTTCCGACCTCGGCGGTCCGAGCGCCAACATGTACCGCATGCAGGGGAAGAATCTTGACCAGTGCCGTCACTGCGCCCGCCCGAGCTGCCTGCACCCGGCGGTCTGCGCCAACCTCGACACCCGCCATCGACCGCTGATCAACCTCTACCGCAAAGTCTCCGGTCACCCCGCGGTACGCCACGTCCATATTGGATCCGGCCTGCGCTACGACCTGTTCATGCATCCCACCGACGACAAAGAACTTGCCGCCGACCACGCCGAATACCTCGAAGAACTGGTCACCCGACATGTCTCCGGGCGTCTCAAGGTCGCCCCGGAACACGCTTCGGATAAGATTCTGGCGCTGATGCGCAAACCCTCCTTCGCCATGTTCCGGGAACTGAAGCGGCGCTTCGAGCAGATCTGCCGCGAACATAACCTGAACCAGCAGCTGATCCCCTACCTGATCTCGGGACACCCCGGCTGCGGGCTGGAGGAGATGGCGGAACTGGCACTCAAAACCCGCGAACTCGGCTACCGGGTTGAGCAGGTGCAGCTGTTCACGCCGACGCCGATGACCCTGGCCGCGGAGATGTACGCCACCGGCATCGATCCCCACAGCGGCCGGCCGATCGCCTGTGCCACAACCGACCACCTGCGGGAGGAACAGCACCGGCTGCTGTTCTGGTACCGACCGGAAGAGTTGCCGAAAATCGTCCGCAGCCTGCACGCGGCGGGGCTACCGTGCCTGGCACGGCAATTCAACGAAAAACCCGACGGAAGGAATAAAAAAAGAAAGGGAAAACGGGGGACAGGCCGTCGCAACGACAGAAACAGGCACTGAATCGAGGCAGCGCATGCACATCCATCGCGATCAGCAGATCTGCCGCCAGTGCGGCGGCCTCTGCTGCCAGGGACATCCCGGCTGCTGGACCGACCCACGGCGTTTCGCCGAGATCTTCTTTGCAGGCCGGAACTTCACCCTGGACGAACTGAAGACACGGTGTACGACCATCGGTCTGCAGTTGCGGAACTACAGCGGGGTACCGGTTCCGGCGCCGCGCAGCGATGAGTCGGGCTGTGCTTTCCTCGCTGAACAGGGTTGTGGACTGGGAGAAGATCAGCGTCCCTGCCAGTGTCTGGGGCTGATCCCCGACATCGAGACCCTGTTCACTGGCGAGATCCACTGCCGACTGCCGGGCGATCTCAGCTATGGAACTATCCGCGAAATCTGGCGGCAGTTCTGGCAGGAGACGGGTTAACGGACGGGCGAGCCCACCGGCTGTCCGGCGGCCATTTCAACCCTGATTTCAACCCGGCGATTCAGCAGCCGTCCCAACGCGGTGGAATTATCAGCCACCGGCCGGGTCTCACCAAAACTCCGCATGGTCAGACGTGACGCCAGCTGCGGTGCTTCGGCAGCCAGCAATGCCGTCACCCGTCGCGCGCGCTGCGCTCCCAGCCTGAGGTTGTACGCCTCACTGCCGGTATCGTCAGCGTGCCCGCTGACGGTGATCCGCTCAACCTGTTGCGGCACCAGGGCCAGCGCCAATTTTTCCACCAGGGTCCGGAACTCCGGCAGGACCAGGCTTTGATCCGATTCGAAGTAGATCACCAGTTTGCGGTCCACCGGAGCGGCCGGGATATCTGCGGCGGCAACCGCCACTTCCGGCGCGCAGCCGTCGAGGCCGACCACACCTGCGGCCCGGCTTCGAGGACAATGATCCCGCCAGTCGAAGACCCCGTCGTTATCCCGGTCCACGTTGCAGCCGTGCAGGTCGACAACCTGGCCGATCTCCGTTCCGGGGCAACGGTCGAGGCGGTCGAAGACCCCGTCTCCGTCACTGTCCGCGGGGCAACCGTTGACGTCGACCGCGATCCCGGCCGGGGTATCGGGGCAACGATCAAGCCGGCGAACGATGCCGTCGGCGTCGCTGTCCGAGGATGTCAAAATACGGGAAGAACCGGCAGCGCAGCCGGTCAGGATTGCCAGGCACAGGACGCACCCGCTGAACAACAGACGTTTGAACATCTTTCCCCCTCCAATGTCGTTGAAAAATCTCCCCAATCATGCAATTGATTAAAACCTCGACAACATACCGGATTCACAGAACGAATGCAAGCCCTGCCCGGCTGGAACCCACCGTTGAGATGCCGACGGGACCAAATCATTTTTAAAAATGGCTCCGGCCATGTTCCTGCCCCGACCGACTCCATCAAAGCCACTTTTCTGCGGTATACTTTCAGCGTATTTTTGACCTTTGACTGCTGTCCGGGGTAATGAAAGAGTCTCCGCCCCATGAACATTTCACCTGAACCCGCAAGGCCACCCCGGATTCAGGCACCTTTCTTCCGGCTTGAGGATTTCAATGAACCTGGCTGAACAATTCAAGGACAGTTGCGGTGTCGGTCTGGTCGCGAATCTGCGCAACCGGCCGAGCCATGGACTGATCGAAGATGCCATCCGCGCCCTGGAGCGAATGGTTCACCGCGGTGCCGTCGCCGCCGACGGCAAAACCGGCGACGGCTGCGGGCTGCTCTGCTCGCTGCCGGTCGACTTCATGCGCCGGACGGCCCGGGAAAACGGTGTTTCCCTGCCGGACAGCTTTGCCGTCGCCACCCTGTTTCTCTCCGATCCACAGTCCCAGCAGGCGGCTTTCAGCGAAATCTGCACCCGCAATGACCTGCAGGTGGTGCTGTTCCGCGAGGTTCCGATCAACACGGAAGCCCTCGGCGACTACGCCCGGAAACGGCTGCCGAACATCGTCCAGGCGTTTGTCATTCCCGCCGAACTGATCGCCACCCGCCGCTTCGACGCCTTGCTCTACCTGACCCGCAAAGAGGCCGAAAAACAGATCGGCGACGGCGACAACTTCTACATCCCGAGTTTCTCCCGCACCCTGATCTCCTACAAGGGACTGGTGATGCCGGCCCACCTGAAAGAGCTCTTCCCCGACCTCGGCAACGAGGAGTTCAAGTCGAGCTTCGTCCTCTTCCATCAGCGTTTCTCCACCAACACCCTGCCGCAGTGGCGTCTCGCTCAGCCATTGCGCAATCTTGCCCATAACGGCGAAATCAACTCGATCCGCGCCAACAGGTTCAACACCCTGGCCAAATCGGCGGCGATGCGCAGTCCGGTTTTCTCCGACGAGGAACTGCGGCGTCTGCTGCCGATCCTGCAACCCGAAGGATCGGACAGCGCCGGCCTCGACAACATGCTCGAATTCCTGCTGATCAACGGCGTCGACTTCTTCAAGGCGGTGCGGATGCTGATCCCGCCGGCCCGCCACAACGTTGCCCACATGCCGGCCAAACTGCGCTCCTTCTACGAGTACACCTCAGCCGCCTGGGAACCCTGGGACGGTCCCGCCGGCGTCTGCCTGACCAACGGACGCTATGTCGGCTGTGTCCTCGACCGCAACGGCCTGCGGCCGGCCAAGTACGTCATCACCAGCGACGACAAGCTGCTGCTGACCAGCGAGTACGGCGTCCTCGGCACCCCGCCGGACAAGGTCAAGGCCCGCGGGCGGCTGCAGAGCGGCGAAATGATCGCCGCCGACCTTGAGCATGGAGAAATCTTCTTCACCCGCGACATCGACCGCTACCTGATGAACTCGCAGCCTTACAGTGAGTGGCTGACCGACCGCACCTACTACCTGCAGGAATTCATCGAACTGCAGTTCGAAGACCTCTCCGACTACAGCTACCCGGACCTCGACCGGCTGCAGCGCTATCACAATGTCACCAACGAAACGGTTGAGCAGGTTCTCA
Organism: Geothermobacter hydrogeniphilus; assembly: GCF_002093115.1. Lineage (NCBI taxonomy): Bacteria > Pseudomonadati > Thermodesulfobacteriota > Desulfuromonadia > Desulfuromonadales > Geothermobacteraceae > Geothermobacter > Geothermobacter hydrogeniphilus. The sequence continues at coordinate 48,084 of NZ_NAAD01000022.1, forward strand.
AGCCGATGCTGCGCCTCGGCAAGGAAGGGACCGGGTCGATGGGGGACGACACCCCGATGGCGGCCTTTTCCGAGGTCCAGCGCAAGTTCAGCCACTTTTTCCGGCAGAAATTCGCCCAGGTCACTAACCCGCCGATCGATCCCTACCGGGAAAAGGTGGTGATGTCGACCACCATCGGCATCGGCGAGATCGGCAACCCGTTGATCGAATCCCCCGAGAGGGCCTGCCGCCTGAAAAGCATCTCACCGATCCTGTCACGGGACATCTTCGACGCCCTGCTCTCCTTCGGCGACCCGAGCAGGCCGCGCTTCGAGCCGATGTACCGGCACCGAAGCTTCTCCACCGGGTTCAAAACGGACATCAGGGATTCCCTGGACACCCTGGGTGATCAGGTCTGCAAAGCGGTGCGTGACGAGGGGGTGCGGGTGGTATTGCTCGATGACCGCTGCCTCGATGAGCAGACCCGGCTGATGCCGATGGCGATGGTGGTCGGCTATCTCAGCCGGAGGCTGCTGACCGAAAACCTGCGCCACCTTGCCAGCCTGGTGGCGATCACCGGCGAGGTGACCCACCCCCACGATGCCTGTGTGCTGATCGGCTACGGCGCCGTCGCCATCTACCCCTGGCTCGCCTATGCCACCGGGCTGCAGGAGTTGCGGCGGCAGAACGCCGGCCCGCGGGAGACCCGCAACGGCCTGAAAAATATATACGAAGCCCTTACCAGGGGAATTCTGAAAATCCTCTCGAAAATGGGCATCAGTACCGTCACCAGCTACCGTAACGCGGCCCTGTTCGACATCATCGGCCTCTCCACCGAAGTGGTGGAAAGCTGTTTTCCGGCCTCCAGCGCCCTGCTTCCCGGGCTCGATTTCGCCGCCATCGAGAAACGCATCTGCCGGGTCCACGACCGGGAGTTCAACCGCAGCCACATGCTGCCGATCTATCCACTGGCGGTCGGCAGCGTCAACCGCAACACCCCCGGGGGCGAATACCACGATTTTCATGCCCGCGTCATCACCGGCCTGCACACCTACGCCGCCAGCCGCAGACGCGAGGACTATCTCAAGGTGCGACAGATGCTGGAACAGCGCGGCCAGCAGTTCATCCGCGATTTTCTCGAATTTTCCAGCGACCGCCGACCTATCCCCCTCGACCAGGTCGAACCGGTTGAAGCGATCACCCGGCGCTTCGACTCAGCCGCCATGTCGCTCGGCTCGATCTCCCCCGAAGCGCACATGGCGCTGGCCGAAGCGATGGGCATCCTCGGCGGCTGCTCCAACAGTGGCGAGGGCGGTGAAGCCCCGGAACGCCTGAAATCAATCCACAACAGCCGGATCAAGCAGATCGCCTCGGGGCGCTTCGGCGTCACCCCGGCCTACCTGCGCAGCGCCGAGGAGATCCAGATCAAGGTCGCCCAGGGCGCCAAGCCAGGCGAAGGGGGGCAGCTGCCGGGCGAGAAGGTGACACCGCTGATCGCCTCGCTGCGCTACACCATCCCCGGCGTCACCCTGATCTCACCGCCGCCGCACCACGACATCTACTCGATAGAAGATCTCGCCCAGTTGATCTTCGATCTCAAGCAGGTCAACCCCGAGGCGCGCATCTGCGTCAAGCTGGTCTCCAGCGAGGGGGTCGGCACCATCGCCGCCGGGGTGGCCAAGTGCTATGCCGACCGGATCGTCATTTCCGGCAGCGACGGCGGCACCGGCGCGGCGCCGCAGACCTCGATCAAGTTCGCCGGCAATCCCTGGGAACTGGGCCTGGCCGAGGCCAACCAGAGCCTGAAGGCCAACAACCTGCGCGAACTGGTGCAGTTGCAGACCGACGGCGGGCTGAAAATCGGCCGCGACGTGGTCAAGGCGGCGCTGCTCGGCGCCGAATTCTACGGCTTCGGCACCACCCTGCTGGTGATGCTCGGCTGCAAACTGCTGCGCGTCTGCCATCTCAACCGCTGCACCGTCGGCGTCGCCACCCAGGACGAGAACCTGCGCGCCCACTACGTCGGCACGGTCGAAAAAGTGGTCGGCTACCTGCGCGACGTCGCTGAGGATGTGCGGGAAATCCTCGCTGAACTCGGCTATCGCTCTCTCGACGAGATCATCGGCCGGGCCGATCTGCTCAAGGTCAGCGACTCACCGAAAGCCTCGCAGTTCGATTTTTCCGAGCTGCTGCGTGTTGTCCCCGGCGTCAATATCAAGACCCGCGCCAATCCCCCCTTTGACGACAACGCCTTTGAAAAGGAGATCCTGAAAGAGATCTCCCCGGTGATCAAGAACCCGCATGAAGAGATCGTCATCGAACGCCGGGTCTTCAACACCAACCGCTCCATCGGTGCCCTGATCAGTGGTGAGATCGCCAAATACTACGGCGACCGGGGGCTGCCCAAGGAGGCGGTCACCCTCAAGCTGGACGGCGTCGCCGGCCAGTCGCTCGGCGCCTTCCTGATCCACGGCGTCAGCATCATGCTCGACGGCGTCGGCAACGACTACGTCGGCAAGGGCATCAGCGGCGGACGGATTATCATCATCCCGAAACACTACTATCCGGGCGTCGCCGCTGCCGGCAACACCTGCCTCTACGGCGCCACCGGCGGCAAGCTTTTCATCTCCGGGACCACCGGTGAACGGTTCGCGGTGCGCAACTCCGGCGCCCTGGCGGTGGTGGAAGGAACCGGCGACCATGCCTGTGAATACATGACCGGTGGCACCGTCGTTATCCTCGGCGAGACCGGCATCAACTTCGGTGCCGGCATGACCGGCGGGGTCGCGTTCATCTATGACCGGCAGAAGAACTTCATCGACAAGCTCAACAGCGAACTGGTCGAGGCCCGGCGCATCGATGTCGACGAAGACAACGAAGGGAAACTCTACCTGAAAAAAATCCTCACCAGCTTCCACAACCGCACGCGCAGTCCCAAAGCACGCCACATCCTCAGCAACTACCGCGAGGAACTGGCCTATTTCTGGATGGTGCGGCCGCGCGACATGAAGGCACCGCTCAATCCCAAGGAAGGGGATTAGGTGCGAGGTGCGAGGTGCGAGGTGCGAGGTGCGAGGTGCGAGGTGCGAGGTGC
>NZ_NAAD01000023.1 GCF_002093115.1 Geothermobacter hydrogeniphilus
GCGGAAAGCGCGCCTTGTCGACACGGAAAATCCCGGCGCAATATTACGAAATCCTTTGAGTTACAGGGTACTAGGCGCTGGGTACTGGGCGCTGGGTACTGGGCGCTGGGTACTGGGCGCTGGGTGCTGACAACTGACAACTGACAACTGACAACTGATTTTCTGCATTTTTCCATTCCGGCAGGAGGGGAATGGCGGGAGGAGCAGCGCATGAAAAAACGCATTCTCATCGCCGAAGACAATCCGCAACTGGCGGTGTCACTGAAGACTCTGCTGGAACGCCGCGGCCTGGACTGTGACATCGCTGCCGACGGAGTGAGCGCCCTGACCCGCATCGTCAGGCAGCCGCCCGACCTGCTGCTGCTCGATCTGCGACTGCCGCGACTGCACGGCATCGAGCTGCTGAAAAAGCTCCGCCAGAGTGACAAGACCCGCTCGCTGCCGGTAATTATCGCGACCGGCATCTACAAAGGTGACAAGTATCTTCAGGCGGCCCGCAAACTGGGCGTCCGCCATTACCTGGAAAAACCCTTCAAGGGGGCCGAACTGCTGGCCGCGGTCAAAGCCGAACTGCAGCCGGGAAAAACGGAGGGCCAACCCTTTGCCGCCATCCTCGCCGGCGCCTTCCTCGACCGCTTCAGTGGCCGGCTGCAGCTGCGGTCACCGCAACAGCACTGCAGCCTCGACCTGATCGACGGCCGCCCGGTCGCCCTTTCTCCGGGCATAACCCAGCCCGACTTCGGCAGCTGGCTGCAGAGCCGCGGTCTCCTGTCCGCCGAAGAATACGCCTGGTACAGGCACGCTGCCGAAGGCCGTCACACCGCCCTGGTTGAAATGGGTTGCCTCACCTATCCCGATCTGCTGCAGGAAAAACTCGCCTGGCTGAGTACCGAACTGGTGGCCGGCTTCACCCTCCCTTCCCCCGCAGTCAAACGCCATCCGTACCGGCTTCCGCCGCGACTGCAGGTGGTTGCGGTCAACGTCCCACGCATTCTCTACGAAGGTTTTCATCATCACCCGCCGACCGGCGACGGGCTGCTGGCACGGCACGGTGGCGAGTACGTCGCCCTGGCTGACAACTACTACCGATACGTCAACTTCCTGTGCCTGGAAGAGGAAGAAAAGAAACTTCTGCCGCGCCTCGACGGTCAACGGACGCTGCAGGAGGTCCTCGCGGGGCTCGACATCGGCCGGGCTCTGCTGCACACCCTCGACAAGCTGGAAATGATCCGCTTTGCCGCGCAACCGATCCCCGCCGCCGAGCCCGGAGAACGACCGGTCAGAACCCTGTTCAACGATCTCGAGATCGAAGCCGACGCCGTCGAAGAAAAACTGGAAAGCTTCGGTGATGTCCTCGGCGGCGAAGAGGAGTCCGCCGCGTTCGTCATGCCGGCGGAGAACGCCGCGTCAACTGAGAGCAGCGACAGTTCACTGGCCGCGGAAGTCCGCCGGGCCCATGCCGAACTGCAGGGCAAAAACTATTATGAAGTCTTCGGGCTGCGCAGCGGTGAGTTCTCCTTCGACCTGCTCAAACAACGCTACTTCAAACTGACCCGCAAATTCGGTCCGGAGACGCTGATGCAGCTCGGCGGAGAAGAAGCGGCACTGGTCGAAGAGATCCTGTCAACCGTCAGCAACGCCTACAACACCCTCTCTGACGTGGTTAAAAAGGAGAATTACGACCAGTTGCTCGGCTCGGACAAGATCGGCCTGGGGGAAGCGGGAGACGAACGGTTTCAGGCCCGGATCCAGTTCCAGTCGGGGCTGACCTTCCTTGCCATGGAGGAATGGGAGGAGGCCGAAAAGGCCCTGCAGGATGCCAGCAACATCGACACCAACAACGGCATCTATCTCGCCAACCTCGCCTGGGCGATCTACAAAAATCCCAATAACGCTCAGAGCCGGGCGATGCGTGACAAGGCGCGGCAGTTGCTGGCCCGCGCTCTGACCCTGGAGCGCAGCGGCGAAGGCTTCGCCTACAAGGGCTGGATGCACCTCGACGCCGGCCAGGATTCCCTCGCCGAGGCCGAATTCGGCAAGGCGCTGAAACTCGATCCCCGGCAGGTGCTCGCCCGTCGCGGCCTGAAACAGCTGCGGGAAAAACGGGAACAGGAAAAGAAAGGATTGTTCAAACGGATGTTCGGGTGAGAACAGTGTATGGGGGAACCGGGATAACGACTATCTGCCCAGCAGTTCATCCGGCCCGACAACCGGAAGGGTGGCCGGCTTGAAGTCCTTCTGATTCCGGGTCATGATCACATCAGCCTGAACCGCCTTTGCCGCCTCGTGCAGAACCGCATCTTCAAAATCTGCAAAACCTGACCGCAAAGCCCCCTCCAGAACCTGTCGCGTCACCGGAGCCACTTCACAGAGGCTGAGCAATTTGCCGACCGCGATCCTGGCCCGCTGCCCGCCAACCTCCCTGCCGACAAGATAGTGAATCGTTGTCAGGGTTGTAGCACACAAATACCCCTGCCATTGACAACGTTCGATGCGGGCAAAAACTTCGGCGGCGTCTGCGACAAAAGGTTCCCGGTCCAACAGCAGATCAAGCACCACGTTGGTATCGATCAGGACCTTCACCGGTGCTTCTCCTCAAGGTAACGTCGATAGTCTTCGCGACTCAAATCCCTGGAACCGAGAAATCCCTTGAGGGAAAGAGTTGTCGGGGGAAGTTGATCAGGATCAATGGGACGTTGCGAATCAAGACGCACGAAATATTCTGCAACCATCTGCGAAACCGATTTACCCCTTGCCCGGGCGGTTTTCTTGGCCCGGGCAATCAATTTCTCGTCAATACGTAAAGTCAGTTTTGTCTGCATGGCGGCCTCCATGACGTATATGTACAAACAAATAATACGTCAATGTAAACAGGGCGTCAACCTTAGCCCTGCCCTCAGCGGATCACCGCCAGGGCCCGCGCCAGGGTCCGGACCATCACCTGGCCGGCGACATCCAGCCCCGGCCCGAAACTGACCACCCCGTCCTCATGGCCGCCCATGACGATCAGCCCGCCGTCACGAACCGCCGGGTCGGCATAGAGACGCTGCATCTCGGCCGCCATCTGCGGGGTGCCGTAGGCAATGCGGTGATCGGTGACCGGCAGACCGAGAGTTACGGCCGCCTGCCAGATTTCCGGGGAATGGGCGTGTAGCACCGCCCGCAGCTGGTTGTCGGCGGCGTAGAGGGCGCCGTGGGTCAAGGATTCCGAGGAGGGCCTGAGCGGCCCGCTGGCACTGATGTGGTTGGTCTCGGGACAGCACTCGTCCACCAGGACGAAATGCTCCGGGGTCAGCTGTTCGAGCATGCCGGTCTGGCTGCCGCTGATGATGAACCGGCGCCGGCGGGTCTCACCGGCAAAGGCGCCGACCCGGCAGCTGACATTGCCGAACCCCAGTCCCTGGTAGCGGTCGGGATCCTGCCCGAGCAGACCGAGCCGACAAAGAATCTGCCGCCAGGCATTGAGGCCGGTCACCAGCTCCCGGGCCGGAGCCGGTCCCTGCCGGTAATCAAGCTCAAACTTGATGACTCCTTCACGATGATCACTCATCAGGACTCTCCTGTCCGCGGCAAACCGATGGTGAAGTAGAAACAGGCACCTTCCCCCGGCATCCCTTCAGCCCAGACATCACCGCCATGACGACGAATGATGCGCTGCACGATCGCCAGCCCGATTCCCTTGCCTTCAATCCCCGACTCCTCGTGCAGGCGGCTGAAAGGCGCGAATATGTCACCGGCAGCGGACGGATCAAAACCCCGACCATTGTCCCTGACATAGAAAGCCGGTCCTTTTTCGGTTTCGGTCCTGCCGACCTCGATACGCAGTTCACGATCGGCAACGGCATACTTGAGGGCATTCTGCATCAGGTTTTCCATCACCAGCCGCATCAGGTCGGGGTCGGCGGCGATCGTCAGTCCCCCCGAAGAGGGGCAGTTCAGCATGAACCCGCCATGAATCAGTTGCAGTTCATCCCTGACCTTCCCCGCCAGTACGGCGAGATCGACCGCATCGTAACGCAACGGCCGACAGCCGAACTGCGACAGGTTGAGCAGGGCATCGATGGTCTTGTCGATCCGCTCGGCTCCCTCGACCACATGCTGGAGAGGTATCTGGTCTTCATCCCGGTTCCGCCGCGCCTTCTCCAGCAGCACCTGGCCGAGGCCGAGAACCGCCGAGAGAGGATTGCGCAGGTCGTGGGAGACCATGTAGTTGAAAGCCTTCAGCTCACGGTTGGCCTCTTCAAGCATCCGTGTCCGCTCCCTGACCTTGCGTTCCAGAGAGGCATTCAGGTCGCCGATTTCCTGGCGGCTGGACTGCAGCTGTTCAGCCATCAGGTTGAGCGACCGGGCCAACTCGGTGAATTCGTCCCGCCCGACGACCTCGACCCGATGGTCCAGGTCCCCGGACTGGAAGGCCGCGATACCGACCCGCAGCCGATCGAGAGAACGCAGCAGGTCGCGCACCCAGCGAAGCGACTGCACGATAATGAGCAGCAACAGAACGGCAAAGGCGGCCACCCCCACCTGGTTGGTGACGGTCGACGTCTGATGGATACTCTCGACTCCGCTCTTGAGCGATGCCATCACCGCCGGTCGCAGGTTCCCCTGGATCAGTCCCTCGATCCGGTGAACCACGCTCTTGAGCGCCTCGTCCGCTTTCTCGACCGGTACCGGCAGCAGGGCCTCGCCGACCAGTTCCCGCAGCAGTGAGTAACCCTCTTCGACAGCCTTCACCTTGTCCAGGTCGAGGGACCGCGCGCGATCATCAATATCCAACCGCAGCCGCTCCAGCGACTGCCCCTGCCAACGGCTGAGGGCATCTTCCGTCAGGGCAAAGAGTTCCTGGAAACGACCCAGGTCTTCTTTCTGGCCGTTGACGCGGTAGGCCTGCAGGACCGCAAACTGGCGGTTGAGCAGGGCATAGACGTGGTTACCGTCAATGACGAAGGCGAGATCGGCATTGATGTCACGAATCCGCTGCCGGGCCCCGGCCTGCATCCAGGGGAAAAAACCGAGGGTTTCTTCAAGATCGACATACGCCTCCTGGACTTCACCGACCCCGTCTTCAGCGGCCTCCTCAAGGCCGGGAAAAAGCTGATCCCCGAGCAGCACGCGGGCCGTTTCGGTCAGACGGCGGACATAGGAATCAGCCTTCAGCAGCTCACGGCTGCGCTGCCGCCAGAGATTGTAGAGCTCGAACAGGCTCCTGACCCGGGCGAGGTCATCATCCTCGCCGACGACACCGAGAGCGCGCTGGCGTTCAATCACGACCAGGGCCCGTTCGAAAGCGGCGATAACTCTTTGCTGCCGCCGGTCGAGGGTCTTGCCGGGCAGCGTCCCTCCTCCCGCCAGGCTCGACCAGAGGAACCGCTGTTCACTGGAAAGGGCGAGGTCGATATCGGCCACCGCAATCAGGTAGTCGGTGGCCGGAGTAAAATAACGCAGTTTCTGCTGCACACGGTAGGTCCCCAGGAACAGGTAGCAGGCACCGACCCAGAGGATCAGGCAGAGCAGGGAGGTCTGGAGAATGATCTTACTTTTCAGCGTCATGAACAACGAATCGCGGAGGAGTGGGGTTTGACGGGAAGTGTAGCAGAGAAAAGAGAAGGCCGCTGAAAAATATCGACATCACTCCGCCTGCAGCCGCGGGTCGATCACCGCCCGCAGGTGACCTTCGCGATCACGGCCGACCGCCTGGGTAACGCCGATGGTGCCGCGCGTCTGCAGCCGGTGACCGGCTTTTTCCAGCACTCTGCGCACCGGCAGAGACAGCCGCCGCTCAACCCGCAGTCGATCGGGACGCCACTGGTGATGAATGCGGGGCGCCGCAACCGCAGCGGAAAGGGACATCCCGAGATCAAAACGGTTGATCAACACCTGGACAACCTGGCTGATGATGGTCGGTCCGCCGGCGGCACCAAGGGCCAGAATCGGCTTTTCCCCCCGCAGAACCAGGGTTGGGCTCATACTCGACAGCGGTCGTTTGCCGGACGCGACACTGTTGGCCTCGGCACCGACCAGGCCGAAACTGTTGGGCACCCCCGGAGCCACGGCAAAGTCATCCATCTCATTGTTGAGAACGATGCCGCTGCCCGGCACCACAACCTTGGCCCCGAAGCTGGTATTGAGGGTCGCGGTGATGGCGACCCAGTTGCCGGCCCGGTCGGCAGCGGCGATGTGGGTGGTGTGGTGTTCAAACAGGTCGTTCGCTGCCCGTGGTGGCGTACCGGCCACCGGCACCGGGGTTGCCATCTCGGTATCGATTCCGGCAGCCAGTTCCGCAGCATAGCCCTTGTCCAGCAATCCCCGCGGCACCGGAACAAAATCAGCGTCCCCGAGCCAGAAGGCGCGGTCGGCAAAGGCCCGCTTCTCGGCCTCGGCAACGAGATGCAGGCGGGTACCTGCCGGCAACCGGGCGAGGGGAAAATACTGCAGGATATTGAGAATTTCGGCAACGAGAACTCCTCCCGAGGAAGGCGGCGGAAAACCGACGATGGTCAGTCCGCGGTAACCGCTGCGGATCGGCTGGCGGTGAACGGGGCGATAGTCTGCCAGGTCGGCGAAACGCAGCACTCCGCCGTGAGCGCGCATCCAGCGATCCAGAGAACGCGCATAGGCGCCGCGGTAGAACCAGTCAATTCCCTCACGGGCGATACGGCGATAACTGGCGGCGAGATCGGGCTGAAGCAGACGATGCCCGGCCGGCCAGGGACGCCCCCGGCGATCAAGGAAGATCGCCGCGCTGCCGGGGTCACGTTTCAACCGTCCGGCGACCCGCCGCAGGCGGTCCGCGTAGCGCCCATCGATCAGGAAACCCTGCTCCGCCAGATCGGCGGCAGGTTTGATCAGGTCGGACAGCTTTTTTGTTCCGGCCTTGTCGAGCAGCAACCGGTAAGCGGCCAGAGCCCCCGGCGTACCGACCGCCAGCGGCCCGTGGCGCGACAACTCGGGATCAGCCTCGCCGTTGTGAAGGAACATCTCGCGATCGGCCAGCCGCGGTGCCGTTTCACGTCCGTCGATCGCCAGCAGTTCGCCCCCGGAGGTCCGCACCAGGATCAGGCAGCCGCCACCGATTCCGGAATTATAGCCATCCACCACACCCAACGTCAGCGCCGCGGCAACGGCGGCGTCCACCGCGTTGCCGCCGCCGCGCAACACCCGCATTCCGGCACCCACCGCCAACGGATGGACAGCAGCCACGACGCCGAACGGCTCCTCGGCAGCAACCGGAAACACCGGGGCTGACGGCACAACTGGAGAAATTTTTTCGAGCGGTTCAAGGGAGATGTCCGGCGTCACCACGGGTGGTCGCTCGTCCGGCGGCACCTGACCTGGAGGGATCACTTGCGCGGCAGACGGTTCGTTCGGAACAGGGAAGGACGGTTCAGAGGTCGGCGGCAGAGGCTGCGGAGCGTGACAGGCCGCGATCGATAACCCCAGGACCAGCAGCAGACAGCAGAAACGACGCATATCAACCTCGCAACGCATCCGGCAGCGCGGTTGCGTCGGGAATCCAGGCAAGCCGCCGGACGGCATACAGACCGACCAGAATCGCTTCGGCGGCATCATGCCGCAGCGAGGTCGGACGCTTCAACCCCGACCAGGCGATCACCTGCCGAGCCAGCTCGTCGGCATGACGTTTGGCGTCAACGCCGCAGCGCTGCTGACGCGGCAGCAACAGGTCCCGGCGCCACTGCTCGGCACTGAACTGCAGAATCTCCAGCCGCTGACGTTCGGCTTCCCGACGCCAGATCTCGGCCAGGGGGCCGCCCCCCTCCATAACCAGGTGAGAGAGGTTGGGGATCGCGGCAACAATACCGGGGATGGCCCGCCGCAATCGTCCCGGCCGACCGAAGTTGCTGGAACGGTACCAGAGCAACCGCCCCTCCCGGCCATAACAGGCCAGCCCGGTGCGCAGACCAAGGTCAACGGCCAGCAGGGCCATCCGGCTCAATCCACCAGTTCGACCCGGGCAAAGCCGCCGCCGGGCGTCTGCAGATTGGTCACCTGGCCCCGGTAGAGACGGGCGGCGATGCCGATCGCCCGGTCCCGGTAGGCGAAAACCCGGTAATCGGTCTTGAACCGCTCATCTCCGCCGTCGGTCATCGACGGCGGCACCTCGGCCTGCACCAGGGTCTCCGCCGGCGGCAGGACGGCAAACCGCTTGCGGGTGATGGACCGGCCGCTGAGCACCCCCTTGCCGCCATAACGCCCGACCGGCTTGAAAATCATTTTCTTGCGGTCGCTCCAGGCATTCTCGGGGTCAAGATCCGCCAGCAGTCGGCTCCTAGGCACGCAGCATTGAATCAACTCACGATCTTCCGGGCGCAGGCCATAACCGGCCAGGCGCTCCGGATCGGACCAGAGCACCATGCGCCGCTTGTCGGCCAGCAGTCCGTAGGCGCGCGGATGGGGCGACAGGCAGATTCGCCCGGCCAGGTAGGCCCGGCGCAACCCGGCCATGGCCTCGCTTTCAAGGTAGAAATCGCAATGCCGGTTGTAGATGAAATCGACCCTTTCTCCGGCCAGGAACACCCCCTCCGCGGAGGCCTCCAGTTCCTCCGGATCGGCAATGTCGCAACTGAGTCCGGCCTGGATGAAAAGGCTGCGGCAACAGACCATCTCGGGGTAGAGATGCTGCTCTTCGGGCTTCTCGTCCAGAATCACCAGCCGCCGCGGCCGAGGCGACTGCCCATCGCTGAAGGCCCGCCAGTCCCGCCAGAAGGTTTCCAGCAGTCGGCGCGGGAACGGCCCCGGCGGCGGGCATTTGCCGATCTGGTCCGGATGGGCGGCGAAATAGGCATACATGGCGCCGCCGGCATTGGTGTTGACTTCGATCAGTCGCGGACCATCATCGCTCAGGTGAAAATCGTAACCCATCATCACCGCGTCGTGCCCGGGATCGAAGCGGGCCGATGCCGGCAGTTCGACCTCGACCTCGCGGCGATAGGCCGGGCAGGCCTGCAGCCGATAAAGGGCACGCATACATCCCAGCAGCTGTCGAAGCTGCTGCCGGGAGATGAAGGCGGGATGGGAACTGATGGCGGTGGGAGAAAACGTCATGGGGCATCCGGGGCTGAAGGGAAGAATGTAACAAGTGAGACGTTAGATGAGAGATGTGAGACGCGAAGGCAAAGCGAAAAACTCATTTTGCGGATCTTATTTCTGGCATCTCACATCCTGTCTCCCATCTTACCCCTTGGCCACCGATTCCGCCAGCAGTTCGATGGTGTGACGCGCGCGCACCTTCGAGCGCCGGTTGTCGAGACCGCCGGCGATCTGCAGAAGGCAGCCGGGACAATCCATGGCGACGCAGGTCGCGCCGGACTGCTCGATATCACGCAGCTTGTCGTCGAGAATCGTGCGGGCGATCTCCGGGTGACTGGAGAAGGAATAGCTGCCGCCGAAACCGCAGCAGCGGTCGGCATGGGCCATCTCGACCAGTTCCCGGCCACTCTGTTCGAGCAGCGCGCGCGGTTCCCGCCAGACCCCGGCACCGCGCTTGAGGTGGCAGGAATCGTGGTAGGTGACCTTCTCGGCCGCTTCGCCCAGCAGCTCTTTCGCGTCGAGGTACTGGTGGATCAGGCGGGCGACATCGATGGTCTTCGCCGCCAGGTCCTCGGCGCGGGCCGCCCAGGCCGGGTTATCCTTGAGCTGATCGACGAAATCACGCTGCAGGGCCATGGTGCAGGTCGGGCAGGTGGTGACGATGAAATCGGGGGAGTCCGCGAGCAGCGCCTCGATATTCTGCCGGGCCAGTTCGGTGGCGGTCTCCCGGTCGCCGGAATAGAGGGCCGGGACACCGCAGCAGTTCTGCTGTTTCGGAAAAGTGACCCGCACCCCGAGGCGGTTGAGGACCTTGACCAGGGACTCGCCCATCTCCGGGTAGACGAAGTCGTTGAGGCAGCCGGCGAAGAAAGCAACGGTGTATTTCGGCTTCTCGACCCGTTGCGGGATGTCGGCGAAACTGTCGCGCAGCGGCTTGTCGGCGATGGCGGGAAGACTGCGCCATTCGGTCAGGGAATTGAAGAACAGCGGCAGATGACGGATAATTCGCTCGCCCCTGGTGACCGGCTTCTGCAGCCTGGCGGCGGTGCGCAGCAGGGTATGGAACAGCGCCCGGTTGCGCAGCACCTTGCGGAACACCAGCGACTTGGCTGCGCCGACACCCTCTTCGTCGCCAATGGCCTCACGCAGATGGAGGATAATGTCTTCGAGATCGATCTGCGACGGGCAGACACTGACGCAGGCGCGGCAGCCGATGCAGGCCCGCACCAGCTCGGCGGCGTTGTCGAGGCCATGATAGAAGGCGGTGAGGATGATGCCGATGGCACCGATGTAGATGTGGCCGAAGACATGCCCGCCGACACTCTGGTAGACCGGGCAGACGTTGGCGCAGGCACCGCACTTGATGCAGCGCAGAGCGTCCCGGCATTTGTCCGACTCGGCCAGAGCGCCGCGGCCGTTGTCGAGCAGCACGATGTGCAGTTCCTTCTCGCCGTCGTCGCAGGGCACCGCGCCGCGGATCCAGCTGACGTAGGAAGTGAGCTGCTGACCGGTGGCGTTGCGCGGCAGCACCTGCAGCACTCTGGCGGCATCTTCCAGGGTCGGCACCAGTTTCTCGATACCGACCAGGGCGACATGAATCTTCGGCAGGGTGGTGGCCAGCCGGGCATTGCCCTCGTTGGTCACCAGGGCGATACCTCCGGTTTCGGCGATCGCCAGGTTGGCCCCGGAGATCCCCATGTCGGCATCAAGATAGCCCTGGCGCAACTGCTCGCGGGCGACCTGAACCAGGTGTTCGATCTCGGCCGGTTCCTCGCGGCCGGTCTGTTTGCTGAACAGCTCGGCGACCTCTTCCTTGAACATGTGAATCGCCGGCATCACCATGTGGCTCGGCCGCTGTCCGGCGAGTTGGATGATCCATTCACCGAGATCGGTCTCAAGCGCCTTCGCCCCGGCCTTTTCGATCGCCCGGTTGAGGTGAATCTCCTCGCTGGCCATGCTCTTGCTCTTCACCACCAGCCTGACGCCCCGCTCGCGAACCAGATCGGCGATGTAGCGGTTGGCATCCTCGGCGGTTTTCGCCAGGAAAACCCTTGCTCCGGCGGCTTCGGCGTTGGCGATGAACTGCTCCTGCAGCTGCTGCCGATCAACCAGAACACGATCCTTCATCTGCGCCACATCCGCGCGCAACTGTTCGAAATCAAAACCCTCGAAGGCCTTTTCCCGCGCCAGCAGGTAGGCATCGCCGAACTGGTGCAGCGCCTGTTGCAGTTTCGGAGTCGCCAGCGCCTGATCGACGCGCTGCTTGTATTGTTTTGTGCGTGTTTTCATAACGCCTCACAATCGTTTTTCACCACAGAGTCACAGAGAACACAGAGAAAATCTTTGGGCCACTCGCTCGCTCTGCTCGCTAAAGACGCCAAGGTCACCAAGAGAACCTGCAAGTTTTTGGGTGAAAACAGAATCTTCATGCTTTTCCTGGCGCTCTCGGCGCCTTGGTGGCCTTCAAAGGTTTTTACCTCTCACCTCGAGCCTCTGGCCTCGTGCCCTGCGCGAAGCGCCCTACATCTCCAGAGGATCGTCCGACAACCCTTCCAGCAGCAGAATATACAGTTCCTTCGGGCCGTGTACGCCGATGGTCAGGACCCGTTCGATGTCAGCGGTGCGCGACGGACCGGTGATGTAGGCAAGATAGTTCTGCGGCTGTTGCTGGTGAAACTGCCGCAGCAGCGGAGTGGCCGCCACCAGGTCAGGGATGATTTTCTTCGGATCGAGCAGGGCGACGTGGCGCTCCGGCAGGGTGCTGGCGAGACGGATCGGCTCGGGGGTGCTCTCCAGCACCAGGGTTCCGGTCGCCGCCAGAGCAAAGTTGACGCCGGTGATGCCGAGGGCGGCAGTCGCCGCGCCGGCGCGCAGGTCACCGGTAAGCAGCTCAATGCCGAATCCGGCCAGTCCCGCAGCCAGACCGAGACGTTCGCCGCTCGGAAAGGCGGGCAGGGCGACGGGACCGGTCACCAGCTCGCGAATCATCCCCAGCGCCTGCTCAGATCCCGCGGGGCGCAGGATTTCGGCGCCGACCGCTTCGGCGGCAGCGCAGAAAGTCCGGATCAGGTTTGTCTCGTTCATGGACACCTCAATCACAATTGGTCTTACCAATAATTGGTCTTATCATATTCAGGACAAAATCCCGGGTCAAGAAAAAATTCAAAACATCGTTTTCTCGACACCTCCCCAATACCCTGTAACTCATAGGATTTCGTCATATTGCGCCGGGATTTTCCGTGTCGACAAGGCGCGCTTTCCGCTGCATAGCCGTAGCTATGAAGCGGTGAAGACTAGCTTTACTTCATCTATTGATTCATAAATGAATCAATGAATTATTTCTGAATCATGGTTGCTTTTGCCGGAAAAAAGAGGCATAAATCACCAATATCCGGCAACCGTTGATTCACAAATGCGTCAAACAGTCTTGCCAGAAACCGCTGCCGATTGACAACTCGTTGTTATTGCTGACTTTTTCAGCTCCGGAACGGGACTTGCTGAAGCAAGTGGAAACACCTTTCATCCCGACCTGAATCCGGGGCCTGTTCAGGCAGGTCTAACACAAGGAGTGTAACTGATGAAACCGATTTTTCATGATGCAGCCAAGGCCCTGGAGGGCCTCACCAGCGACAACATGACCGTGGCGGCCGGCGGCTTCGGACTCTGCGGGATTCCCGAAAACCTGATCACCGCCCTGCGCGACTCAGGCGCCAGAGGACTGACAGTGATCAGCAACAACGCCGGGGTTGACGACTTCGGTCTCGGCCTGTTGCTGCAGACGCGACAGATCCGAAAAATGATCTCCTCCTACGTCGGCGAGAACGCCACCTTTGAAAAACAGTTCCTCGACGGCGACCTCGAACTGGAACTGACCCCGCAGGGCACCCTGGCCGAGAAACTGCGGGCCGGCGGCGCCGGCATTCCGGCTTTTTTCACCCGCACCGGTTACGGCACCAAGCTGACCGAAGGCAAACCGGTGCAGCGTTTCGGCGACAAGGATTATGTCCAGGAAGAAAGCCTGACCGCCGACCTGGCGATCATCAAGGCCTGGAAGGCGGACAAGGCCGGCAACCTGATCTTCCGCAAGACTGCCCGCAACTTCAACGCCGCCTGCGCCAAGGCCGGCCGGGTCACCATCGCCGAGGTCGAACAGATCGTCGAAGCCGGGGAACTCGATCCCGACCAGGTCCACCTTCCGGGCGTCTATGTCGACCGCATCCTGCTCGGCGCCTCCTTTGAAAAACCGATCGAACAGCGCACCCTGGCGGTAAGCGGCACCGGCGGAGCAGGAATCAAGCCGGAACGGGAATGGATGGCGAAACGGGTCGCCCGCGAACTGACCGACGGCGCCTATGTCAACCTCGGCATCGGCATGCCGACGCTGGTCGCCAACTTCATCCCCGCGGACGTCGACATCATCCTGCAGTCGGAGAACGGCCTGCTCGGCATCGGCCCCTTCCCCACCGAGGAGCAGGTCGACGCCGACCTGATCAATGCCGGCAAGCAGACCATCACCACCATCGACGGCGCAGCCTTCTTCGATTCCGCCGAGTCCTTCGCCATGATCCGCGGCGGCAAGGTCGACCTCTCGGTCCTCGGTGGCATGCAGGTCTCCCGCACCGGCGACCTGGCCAACTGGATGATTCCCGGCAAGATGGTCAAGGGCCCGGGCGGAGCCATGGACCTGGTTTCCGGGGTCAAGAAAGTGGTGGTAATGATGGACCACTGCGCACGGGACGGCAGTCCGAAAATTCTCCCGGAATGCAGCCTGCCGATCACCGGCAAGAATGTCGTTGACCTGCTGGTCACCGACAAGGGGGTGTTCGAGGTGGATGCCGAAAAAGGCCTGACCCTGATCGAGATCTCCCCCTTCAGCTCGCTGGAGGAACTGAAGGCGTGTACCGGCTGCGAGTTTGCAGTGAACCTGTAACCTTCATTGCAACGCAGAGGCGCAGAGGGGGAGAAAACACGGTGAGCGATTTTTCTCCGCGGCTCTGCTCCTCTCCGTCTCTGCGTTAAACAGACAGCCATGCCCCACCACCCCGACAACCTGCCGCCCCTCGACCGGGAACTGCTGGAACTGACCTTCGACCATGTCGCCAACGGCATCTACCTGGTCGACGGCGAGGGGACCACCATCCGGGTCAACCGGACCTTCGAGGAGATGAGCGGCTTTTCCAACGCCGAGCTGGTCGGTCGCAATCTGCGCGACATGGTCGGCCCGGACCGCGAATTCTCCGGCAGCGCCTCGCTGCTGGTCCTGGAGAAAAAGAAGCCAGTGACCGCCACCTACTCGACCAGCACCGGCCGCAAGCTGCTGGTCAGGGGAATTCCGCTGTTCCACGACGACGGCAGCATCCGCCTGATCATCAACACCATCTGGGACCTGACCGTGGTCTCCTACAGCCGGGCGGTCGACGCCGACACCGCCCGCGACGCCATGCCCGAAGAAGAGGACCTGGTCACCTGTTCACCCCAGATGCAGCAGGTCCTCGACCTCGCCCTGCGGGTGGCACCCACCGACTCGACCCTGCTGCTGAGCGGCGAATCCGGAGTCGGCAAGAGCCTGCTCGCCAGGCTGGTGCATCGCGCCAGCGAACGGCGCAAAGGGCCCTTTCTGCAGGTCAACTGCGGCGCCATCCCGGAGACCCTGCTTGAAGCCGAGCTGTTCGGCTATGCCCCCGGCTCCTTCACCGGCGCCGACCGCAAGGGCCGCGACGGGCGCTTCACTCTGGCCGACGGCGGCACCCTGTTCCTCGACGAAATCGCCGAACTGCCCCTGCATCTGCAGTCGAAACTGCTCGGCGTGCTGCAGGAGCGGGAGTTCTTCCGCATCGGCGGCAACCGGGCCGAAAAGGTCGATGTCCGGGTGATCGCCGCCAGCAACCGCAACCTGCTGGAGATGGTCGCCGCCGGCCGCTTCCGGGAAGACCTCTACTACCGCCTTAACGTGGTACCGATCACCCTGCCGCCGCTGCGCCGACGTCCAGAGGATATCCCGCTGCTGGCCGACGCCTTTGTCGAACGCTTCAACCGCAAATACCGCAGTTTCAAACAGCTCTCACCCCCGTTGCTGTCCCGCCTGGAGCAGCTCCCCTGGCGGGGCAATATCCGCGAACTGGAAAATTTCATCGAACGGCTGGTGGTCACCTCGACGGAAACCGTCCTCACCCCGGAGAACTGCGGTCTGCCGACCGCCCCGGCCAACGGGCAGGGCAGCCTGAAACGCCAGCTGGAAAACCACGAGGCGGAGATCCTGACAAGGGCCTGGGAGAAACACCGCACCACCCGCCGGGTCGCCACCGCCCTCGGCATCAGCCAGGCGACCGCGGCACGCAAACTGCGCCGGCACAAGATCGGCGAACCGATTGACAACCCGGAGAGCTCCCGCCTTCCGACATAGGCGCGTTTCAATTCAGCGGAATCTTGTATCTGCTCATCTTTTTGTAAAGCACGGTCCGGTGAATACCGAGCAGCTTCGCCGCCCGGGCCTTGTTGTTGCCGCTGACTTTCAGCGCGTTGCGCAACGCCTCGCGCTCTGCCTCGGCCACAACTTCCTGGAGACTCCATTGCGTCCCCCTCGCCCTGACGGCGACCGGGCGGCTCAGATAAAAGGGCAGGTCACAGGCATCGATACTGTCCCCCTCAATTGTAAAAACCGTTCTTTCCAGAACATTCAGCAATTCCCGGATATTGCCGGGCCAGTGATAATTTGCCAGGACACGCTCTGCCGCTTCGGTCAATCGATAGTGTGAACCGGGATGATTTCCGGCAATCTTGTCCAACAGGTGCCGGGCCAACGAGACGATATCCCCCTTCCGTTCCCGCAGCGGGGGGATATTGAGCGAAACGACATTCAGCCGATAGAAGAGATCCTCCCTGAACTCTTTCTGCCTGACCATCTCCGCAAGATCCCGATTGGTCGCGGCAATAATCCTGAAGTCGCTCCTGATCACCTGATTACCGCCGACCCGCTCGAAAACCTTCTCTTCCAGCACCCGCAGCAACTTGGGCTGCAGGTCGAGCGGCATCTCGCCGATCTCATCCAGAAACAGGGTTCCGCCATCAGCCAGCTCGAACTTTCCCGGTTTTCCACCCGAACTTGCGCCGGTAAAGGCGCCACCGGCATAACCGAACAGCTCCGACTCGAACAGTTCCTTGGGAATGGCGGCACAATTGATATTGATCGACGGACCGCGACGCCTGGGGCTGGACTGGTGAATCGCCTGGGCAAACAATTCCTTGCCGGTTCCCGATTCCCCCGTCAGCAAAACCGGCAGGTCGGTCAGGGCGGCCTTGCGTGCCTCCTCTTTGAGCGCGAGCAGGGCAGGACTGGAACCGTAGATGCTGTCAAAACTGTAGCGGGCGGCACGCAACGAGGTCAGCTCCTTTTCATAGAGCTTCAGTTTCGATTCCAGCACGCTCAGGTTTCTCGCCAGCCGACCGACATCCCCGACCTCCTTGAACATTAATTGGCCGAAAACCGCGACGACCTTGCCATTTTCGAAAATCGGGATGCGCTGGACCACCATGTCATGGCCCTTGGCGGTAAAGATTTCATTGATTTCGGCCTTGCCGGTTTTCGCGACAATATGCATGCGGCTGCTGGCCAGAATTTCGGTGACATGCCTGCCGATCGCGTCCTCCCCCTCAATCCCCAGGAACTTCGCGTAAGGCCGGTTGAAATACAGGATATAGCCATCGGCATCCGTCACCACCGCCCCGTTTTCGATATGATCGAAAATCAGGTCGGCCATCTTCAAACGATCGCCAAGCCCGCGCAGCTGTTCAGACAACCCCCGTGGCAGATCTTCTTCAAAACCCTTCAAATCCTGTCCCTCTCTCTCAAAATTAAACGGCTTTTTATTTTATCCCAATCATACGGCAAACATAAAGCTGTAGTCAATCGCCTACATGTCGCCCGACAACGACATTTTCAGGTCCACGGGCAAGGAGACCCAAGCATATCGACGACCATGAACAACATCTCGTTTTTACAGTATTTACAGTGCTTGCAACGAACTCCATGATCACTTTTCAGGACTGGCACGGCCATTGCCTTATGAACGATGGAAAGATGAACATAACGTTGTTTTGTCAAAAGGGAAATTTAATGAAACACCGGCCACAGGAGGAGAACAAAACCCATGCCTGAACAGCAAGTTGCCCTGATAACCGGTGCCGGCGGCGGCATCGGATTGGCGGCGGCGGAAGCATTGGCCGCCTCCGGCCGCACCGTGGTCCTGGCCGACATCAACCAGGAGGCGGGAGAAGCGGCCGCGCGACGCCTCAACGGCACCTTCATCGCCGCCGACCTGAGCAACCGTCAAGGATGCAGGGTGCTGACCGACATGGTCCTCGACCGCTTCGGCCGTTGCGACATCCTCGTCAACAACGCCGGCATCCAGCATGTCGCCGCCATCGAGACGTTTCCCGAGGATAAATGGGATTTCATCATCAACCTGATGCTGACCGCCCCCTTCCTGCTGACCAAACACCTCTGGTCGAGCATGCGTGAACATGGCTGGGGGCGGATCATCAACATCAACTCGGTCCACGGTCTGCGCGCCTCGGAATTCAAGGCCGCCTACATCAGCGCCAAACATGGCCTGGCCGGCCTGACCAAAACGGCCGCGCTCGAAGGCGGACCGCAGGGGATCACGGTCAATTCGATCTGTCCGGCCTATGTCCGCACCCCGCTGGTTGATGCCCAGATCGACGACCAGGCCACGACCCACGGAATTCCGCGCAACGAAGTCATCGACGCGATCATGTTGAAAAAAGCGGCCGTTAAACGCCTCATTGAACCGGGCGAGATCGGCAACCTCGTCACCTATCTCTGCTCCGATGCCGCGGCCTGCATCACGGGATCAATGCTGACCATCGACTGCGGCTGGACCGCCGGCTGACTGACGGAACCGACGCCTCACCGTCGCGGGCCCGTCCGCCATGATGACCGGGTCCAACGGCAGAAACGGTGACGACTTCGTTGCACCATGTATCTTTTTACTTGTTCCACCCCGAGGAAACAACCGCCGCTATGAGCGCAGAATACATTCTTGAAACGCGTGACCTAACCAAGGATTTTTCCGGGTTCACCGCCGTCAGTGAAGTCAACCTCAAGGTCCGGAAAGGTTCGATTCACGCCCTGATCGGCCCCAACGGCGCCGGCAAGACGACAGTATTCAATCTGCTGACGAAATTTCTCATCCCCTCATCGGGGAGCATTCTGTTCAAGGGCAGGGACATCACCCGGGAAAAACCGGCCGATGTCGCCCTGCGCGGGATCATCCGTTCCTTCCAGATTTCTGCCGTCTTCCCGAAACTGACCCCTTTCGAGAATGTCAGAATCGCGCTGCAGCGTCGACTCGGCACCTGCTATCACTTCTGGAAACCGGTATCGAGTCTCGACATCCTGACTGAACAGGCCTTTGAACTGCTGGATTCCGTCGGCCTGAAAGAGTTGGCCCATCACCATACCGAGGAGCTTGCCTACGGACAGAAACGGGCCCTGGAAATCGCCACGACCCTGGCCCTTGACCCCGAGTTGATGCTCCTCGATGAGCCAACCCAGGGAATGGGTGCTGAAGACGTGGGGAAAATCACCGAACTGGTGCGCAATGTGGCGCAAAACCGTACCATCCTGATGGTCGAGCACAACCTGAAGGTGGTTGCGAGCCTGGCGGACCGGATCACGGTACTGCAACGGGGGTCCATCCTGGCTGAAGGTGAATACGACGAAGTCTCGCGAAATCCGCAAGTCATGGAAGCCTACATGGGGAGCGTGCATGCCTGAAACCCAGACTCAAGAACTGCTTTCCGTATCGAACCTGCACGCCCACTACGGCGAGTCGCACATTCTGCACGGCATCGACTTCTCGGTGCGCCGGGGTGAGCTGGTCACCCTGCTCGGCCGCAACGGGGCGGGCAGAACCACAATTCTCAAATCGATCCTGGGGCTGGTGGGGCGTCGTTCCGGCTCAATCCGCATCGCGGGGAAGGAAACGATCAAGCTCCCCCCTTACCGCATCGCCCGATTGGGGGTGGGGTACTGCCCCGAGGAACGGGGGATTTTCTCCCGGCTCACCGTGGAGGAAAACCTGCTGCTGCCTCCGGTCGTGAAAAGCGGCGGGATGTGCCTGGAGGAAATCTACACGCTCTTTACCAACCTGCTGGAACGCAGAAAGAGCATGGGCACCAGTTTATCCGGGGGAGAACAACAGATGCTGGCCATGGCCCGCATTCTGCGCACCGGTGCCGACCTGCTGCTGCTCGACGAAATCACCGAGGGGCTCGCGCCGGTCATTGTTCAGGCCCTTGGAAAACTGATCCGTCAACTCAAGGAACGCGGATTCACCATTATTCTCGTCGAACAGAATTTTCATTTTGCCGCAGACCTGGCCGACCGTCACTACGTGGTTGACCACGGAAATATCGTGGAGATGATTCCAATGGAGGCCCTGGGAGCGAGCATGGAACGGCTCAGCGGCTATCTCGGGGTTTAACGCAAGATTCATTCAATGAAAAAAGGAGCGTCATCATGAAAAAAAGGCTTATGCAGTTTGTCACGTGTACAACCATTCTCGGCATGGCCATGGTCGCCGGCGCTGCCGGCATTTCCACGGACGTCGTAAAAATCGGCGTGCTTACCGACATGTCGGGGGTCTATTCCGCCATCGGCGGCAAAGGGAGCGTGACCGCCGCGAAAATGGCCATCGCGGACTTCGGCGGCAAGGTTCTCGGCAAACCGATCAAACTCATCTCCGCCGACCATCAGAACAAAGCGGATATCGCCTCGACCAAGGCGCGGGAATGGGCCGACACCGATCATGTCGACATGATCACCGGCCTGCTCAACTCAGGATGCGCCCTGGCAGTCCAGAAAATCGGTACGGAGAAAAAGGTGATCTCCATCGCCACCGGCGCGGGCAGCACCACACTGACCAATGAGCACTGCAGCCCCTACGGTATCCACTATGTCTACGACACCTATGCTCTTCCCAAGGTCGCCGGTGGCGCCATCGTTGATACCGGCGGCAAGAGCTGGTTCTTCCTCACCGCCGACTATGCCTTCGGCCATTCCCTGGAAAAGAACACCGCCGCGTTTGTCAAGGCTCACGGAGGAAAGGTTCTCGGGCAGGTCCGCCATCCCCTGGCCACCTCGGACTTCTCCTCCTACCTGCTGCAGGCCCAGGCTTCCGGAGCCAAGGTTATCGGCCTGGCCAACGCCGGCGGAGATTTCATCAACGCCGTCAAACAGGCGCGTGAGTTCGGTATTGTTCAGGGCGGGCAGACAATCGCCGGGATGCTGGTTTTCCTGAGCGATGTCAAAAGCCTCGGTCTCGACGTCGCCCAGGGGATGAATTTCGCGACCAGCTTCTACTGGGACCGCAACGAGGCTTCCCGCAAATGGTCCAAGCGCTACTTTGCCAAGACCGGCTCCATGCCGACCATGAACCAGGCCGGGGTCTACTCCGCCGTCACAACCTATCTCAAGGCGATCAAGAAAGCCGGCACCGACAACCCCGACGCCGTCATGAAGACGATGCGCGGCATGAAAATCAATGATTTCTTCTCCATCAACGGCCACCTGCGCGCCGATGGTTCCATGGTCCACGACATGTTCCTGGTCGAAGTGAAGAAACCTTCCGAATCGAAGGCACCCTGGGATCTGCTCAAGGTCATCAAACAAGTGCCTGGCGACGAGGCGTTCATGTCCCTTGCCGAAGGCAGCTGCTCCATGGTGAAGAAATAATAAATCACGATCAACAGGGTTGGCGGCCCCGGCGCGAAGCCCGCTTCGCGCCGGGGCCGGACAGCAAACCCGGAGAGCCCGCAATGCATCTATCCTATCAAGTCGTACTGGCGCAACTGATGCTCGGACTGAATATCGGCGCCTTTTATGCCATTCTCAGCCTGGGGCTGGCCGTTATTTTCGGATTGCTGAACATTATCAACTTCGCCCACGGCGCCCTTTACATGCTCGGCGCCTTCGTGGCCCTGCTCGGCTACAACGAACTGGGCCCGCTGCTGGGCATGCCGGACTTTCACATGAACTACTGGACGGCCCTGCTCGTCGCCCCCCTGGTGGTCGGGTCGCTGGGGGTTCTCATCGAAAAAACCATGCTCAGACGCCTGTACAAGGTTGACCACCTGTACGGCCTGCTGCTCACGTTCGGGCTGGCATTGATCCTTCAGGGAGTATTTACAAATTACTTCAATGTTTCAGGGATTTCCTATAACGGCAAACCGGAAATCCTGCGTGGGGCGGTCAACCTGAAATTCATGATGTTCCCCACCTACCGACTCTGGTCGATCGCCATCTCGCTCGCGGTCTGCTTCGCCACCTGGTTCGTGATCGAACGCACCAAGCTCGGATCCTATCTCCGTGCCGGCACGGAAAACCCCAGCCTGGTGCAGGCCTTCGGCATCAACGTCCCGCTCATGATCACCCTGACCTACGGCTTCGGCGTGGGGATGGCGGCCTTTGCCGGAGTGGTGGCGGCGCCGATCTATTCGGTCAGCCCCATCATGGGTTCTGAATTGATCATCACCGTCTTTGCCGTGGTCGTCATCGGCGGCATGGGTTCAATCATGGGCTCGATCTGTACCGGGCTCTCCCTCGGCATGCTCGAAGGGTTGACGAAAGTGATCTATCCTCCAGCCGCCAACACGGTGATCTTCTTCATGATGATACTGGTGCTGCTGGTAAAACCGGAAGGCCTCTTCGGCAAGGAACAGTGAAGGAGATATCCGTGAACCGTAAACTGTGGGCAGCATTGTTTCTGGCGGGACTGGCGGCTCCCTTCCTGATCTACCCGGTGTTCGTGATGCAGCTGCTCTGCTTCGCCCTGTTCGCCTGCGCCTTCAACCTGTTGATCGGCTATACCGGGCTGCTCTCCTTCGGCCACGCCGCGTTTTTCGGCGGAGCCGCCTATGTCACCGGCTACCTGGTCAAAAACGCCGGACTGACTCCGGAACTCGGGGTGATCGTCGGAACCCTGGCCGCCGGACTGATGGGATATATCTTCGGCATCCTGACCATCCGCCGCCAGGGGATCTATTTCGCCATGATTACCCTGGCCCTGGCCCAGGTGATCTATTTTATCGCCCTGAAAGCGCCTTTTACCGGCGGCGAGGACGGCCTGCAGGATGTCCCTCGCGGCATGTTCCTGGGGCTGGTCGACCTCGGCCACACGTATCATGTCGCCGGCAAACCGCTGGAGCTCAACCTCTACTATTTCGTTTTCATTATCTTCTGCATCGGCTTCTGGATCATCCACCGGGCAATCCACTCCCCGTTCGGTCAAATCCTCAAGGCCATCCGGGAAAACGAACCGCGGGCGATCTCCCTGGGATACAAGGTGGAACGCCTCAAGCTGCTGGCCTTTGTCATCTCAGCGTCGCTGGCCGGAACGGCCGGCGCAACCAAATCGCTCGTCTTTCAACTCGCTTCGCTGACCGATGTCAGCTGGCACACCTCCGGAGAAGTGGTCCTGATGACCCTGCTCGGGGGACTCGGCACGGTACTCGGCCCCGTGGTGGGAGCCTTCACCGTGGTCGCGCTACAGGCGGAACTGAGCGCTTTCGGCTCATGGGTCACCGTGGTCATCGGCATCACCTTCGTTGTCTGCGTTCTGTCTTTTCGGCGCGGCTTTGTCGGCGAAGTGCTTGAAAAAATCAGGACCCGACCGCCCAAACCGAACGACTGATAAACATGATGCTTTCGCAAAAAAGCATCATGAGTGTTGGATAAGCAAAAAGCGCCGGCAGCAAGGCGCGCGATTGTCAAGCAATGAGGCGTACTTACGTACGTCGAAGCAGCGAGACAAGCGCAGCTTTGCTGCTGCTGGTGAGTTTTTGCGACGCCATCAAACATAACCCGAGGGAGAAACCTGACGATGGAGAAAACGGCCGTCATCGGCGCCGGCATCATGGGACGCGGAATCGCTCTGGTTTATGCCCTGCACGGTTGGTCCGTCGCCCTGCATGACACCAGCGGGGAAGCCCTGGAACAGGCGAAAACCCTGATCGGAACCGATCTGACGCTGCTCGCCGACGAAGGACTGATCTCCGCCGCTGAGTGTCAGGCGACACTGGACAACATCACTCCCACCGCCAGTCTCAAGGAAGCTGTCGGTGATGCCGGGTTCATCACCGAGGCCGTGCCGGAACAACTGGCCTTGAAATGGCAGATTTTTTCCCGCATCGAGGCCCACGCTCCAGCAACGGCGATCATCGCCTCCAACACCTCGACCCTGCCGTTGAGCGAACTGAGCAGGCAGCTGGCCCAACCGGAACGGATGCTCATCACGCACTTTTTCAACCCCGCCCACCTGGTGCCGCTGGTGGAGATCGTCAG
The DNA here is from genome assembly GCF_002093115.1 of Geothermobacter hydrogeniphilus. Lineage (NCBI taxonomy): Bacteria > Pseudomonadati > Thermodesulfobacteriota > Desulfuromonadia > Desulfuromonadales > Geothermobacteraceae > Geothermobacter > Geothermobacter hydrogeniphilus. The sequence continues at coordinate 23,411 of NZ_NAAD01000023.1, forward strand.
GGCGGAGAACACTCCGGAGGAGACCCTCACGACCCTTTTGAATCTGTTGCGTCGGGCGGGGAAAACTCCGGTGGTCCTCAAGAAAGAAGTTCCGGGATTTATCGCCAACCGCCTGCAGGCCGCCATCCTGCGCGAAGCCCTGCACCTGGTTGAAAGCGGCGTGGCGAGCGAACAGGATATAGACCTGGCGGTGACCGCCGGTCCCGGTTTCCGCTGGTCGGTCATCGGCCCGCTGGAGACAGCTGATTTCGGCGGCCTGGACACCTGGCAGAGCGTCATGAAAAACCTTGCCCCCGAACTCGACTGCACGCCCACCACGCCTGCGGTCCTCAAAGAGATGAACCGCCGGGGGGAACTCGGCGTCAAAACCGGTCAGGGGTTCTATGCCTACCCGGACCGGCAGACCATCGCCGACAAAATTCGCTTTCGCAACCTGGCGTTCATCCGACTCCTGAAACAGCATCGTCAAGAGTGAGCATTCTGCCCACGGCTTCCTTCGGACCATGCCGGGCTCCCTCCTCCCTGCGCCTGTCACCCCCGCCCCTTCTGCACGATTGCAATTCAACATTTTCGTCTGACCTTCCAGAACACCTCATCTCGCAAAGCACCCTTCCAAAATCAATTGGCCTGACACCCTCCAACCACTCCAATATCAGCCACAACCCACTGAATATACAAATAAAAGAACGTCGTTTTATTTTCCCTTGACTGTCTTGTGAAATTGTCCTAGCCTTTTGTTTCAACAATTGGTCTTACCATTGACTGGTCTACCAAGCACCGCCACCATCAGGCAGACATTGAGATCTGCCACTCAACACCCCAAGAGGAGGAGCCCCATGAAGAAACTGAGACTGTTGATCGGCCTGGCGATCGCCATCAGCCTGGCCCTCGCCCCCGGCGCCTTTGCCGCCAAACGCGCCAAGTTCGGCGAAGACACCCGCCACACCGCGGTCAAGAAGGAGTTGCGCCGCATCAAGACCTCGGATGAAAAGATCCGCTGGAAGATGGTCATGCCCTGGAGCAAAGGGCTGCTGTTCTACGACATGGCCCAGCACTTCGCCGACTCGGTGAAACTCGCCTCGGGAGGCCGGCTCGATATCAAGGTTTTTTCCGCGGGGGAACTGGTCGGAGCGATGGAGACCTTCGACGCCGTCTCCAAGGGCGCGGCCCAGGTCGGACACGACTGGCCCGGCTACTGGAAAGGCAAAAACGAGAATTTCGTTTCCTTCGCCTCGGTCCCCTTCGGCCTCGACACCGAAGGCTACAATGTCTGGCTTTATGAGCGCGGCGGACTGGAACAGATGCAGGAACTCTACGGCCGCTACAATCTGGTCGCCTTCCCCTGCGGCAACGGCGGCCAGGAGATGGGCTTCTTCTCCAACAAAAAAGCCACCAGGATGGAAGACTTCAAGGGGATGCGCGTCCGAACCCCGGGCTGGTACATGGACATCATGAACAGCCTCGGCGCCTCGGTCTCACCGTTGCCGGGCGGCGAGGTCTACCTCGCCCTGGAGCGCGGCGTGATCGATGCCGCCGAATTCTCCGCCCCCGCCATCAACTACCCGATGGGCTTCGACGAGATCACCAAGTACGTCATCGAGCCGGGCGTCCATCAGCCGTCGGTGCAGTGCTCGGTGTTCTTCAACAAGGACGCCTGGGACAAGCTGCCCGCCGATCTGAAGTGGATCGTCAAGATCGCCGCCAAAGAGACCCAGCTCTGGTCCAACGCCTGGATCGAGAACCTCAACGTTCAGGCGATCAACAAGTTCAAGGAAAAAATCGAATTTGTCCGCATGGACGATAAGACCCTCAGCGCCTTCGCCAGGAAGACCAAAGAGTATCTGGAAACGGTCAAGGCCAAGAACCCCGATGTCAAGAAGACCCTCGACTCCCAGGAACAGTTCAAGAAGGATTTTGCCGCCTGGCGCGAGGAACGCGCCGGCGTGGTGCCCTGGCCGATCGATGACTACATCGCCGGCAAACACAACTGAGCAGCCGCAACGGAACTGTCAAAACGGGCGGGGGCGATCGGGCCCCCGCCCCTGTGCTGCATCGCAGAAACGAAAGAGGATCACATGAATCCCCTAGCAAACGGCATCAACCGCCTCTGTGAAACGACCGGCAAGCTGACCAGCTTTCTCGCCCTGCCACTGGTTCTGGTCGTGGTTTACGAAGTTTTCATGCGCTACGTCTTCAACGCCCCGACCTCCTGGGGATTTGAGGCTACCACCTTCATCTACGGCATCCACTTCATCCTCGGCCTCAGCTACACCTACAAACACAACGGCCACGTCGCCATCGACGTCTTCGAAGCCCGGCTCCAGCCCCGCACACGCGTCATCCTGCGCATCATCGTTTCCCTGGTGCTGTTCATCCCCACGGTGGGGCTGCTGGCGACTTACGGCATTATCTACGCGGCCAGTTCCTGGAGTCAGTGGGAACACGCATCAACCTCGTGGGCTCCGGCGATCTACCCGTTCAAATCGATCATGGCACTCGGTTTTGTTCTGCTTTTCCTGCAGGGCGTCGCCAAACTGATCGAAGACTTTAAATCCCTCGGCCAAAACGGCCACTGACGGTCTGGAGACAGATTGAAATGAGTGCGGAAATCCTGACGATTCTGATGTTCGTAACACTGATGGCCACCATCGCCCTGGGGCATCCCCTGGCGATCACCCTGGCCGGTGTTGCGACTCTTTTTGGACTGATCGACAACGGCGGAAACATCAGCGCCCTGTTCCAGATGTTCATCAACAACGCCTGGGGCATCGAACAGAATTATGTTCTGGTCGCCATCCCGCTGTTTATCTTCATGGCCCAGATCCTCGACCGTTCCAAGGTCTCGGAGGGGCTGTTCGATGCGCTCTACATCGTTCTCGGCGGCATGCGCGGCGGCCTCGGAATGGCTGTCATCGTGGTTTCGACAGTCTTCGCCGCCACCACCGGCATCATCGGCGCCTCGGTCGTCGCCATGGGACTGATGGCCGGTCCGGCACTGCTGAAACGCGGCTATGACCGCGGACTGGCATCGGGCATCATCTGTTCTTCGGGCACCCTGGGCATCCTGATTCCGCCGTCGATCATGCTGGTGGTCTACGGCGGCCTGACCGGCCTGAAGGAAACCTCCGTCGGCAACCTGTTCGCCGGTGCCATCCTGCCCGGCATCCTGCTGTCCAGCCTCTACCTGGGCTATGTGGCGGTGCGCTGCGCCATCAACCCGCAACTGGGACCACCGATCCCCGAAGAAGACCGGACCGCCACCCTGAAGCAGAAAGTGATGATGACCGTCAAGAGCTTCGTCCCCCCTTTCGGGCTCATCCTGACCGTCATGGGGACCATCCTCGCCGGTGTCGCCACCCCCACCGAGGCCGCGGCCCTGGGCTGTATCGGCGCCATGGTGCTGGCGCTGTTCAACAGGAAACTCAACTTCGAGGTTCTCAAGCTGGCCTGCGAGGCGACCCTGCGCACCACCGCGATGATCATGCTGCTGTTCATCGGCGGAAAAATGTTCTCCGTTGTTTTTCTCAGCATGGGAGGCGGCGACGTGGTCGCCGACATGCTGCTCGGCATGGATGTCAGCCCCTATGTGGTGCTGGCCATCATGATGATGGTGGTCTTCATCATGGGGATGTTCATCGACTGGGCGGCAATCCTGCTGGTGGTGGTGCCGATTTTCACGCCGATCGCCGGCGACCTCGGCTTCAACCCGCTGTGGTTCGCGATGCTGGTTTGCGTCAACCTGCAGACATCGTTTCTCACCCCGCCGTTCGGCTATGCCCTCTTCTATTTCAAGGGGGTGGCGCCGCCCGAGTACACCATGGGCGACATCTACCGCGGAATTATGCCCTTCGTTGTCATCCAGGTGATCGGCCTTTGCCTGCTGGTCGGGTTCCCGGAAATCATCACCTGGCTGCCATCGCTCTTCTTCGGCGGCTGATTGACAGCAGGAACCTCAGCTGCGACAGCCAGCAGATATCAGCTTGCCGATTGCAACCTGTTCATAGCTTCATGGTTCCATGATAAGGTTTCACCTGAGGCTCAAAGCTGAGTGTCCGCTTTATCCATCTACCCACTAAGAGGCACCGATGATTTCTCAAGCTGCGGTCGCGCGCCTGCGCGACATGCTCGGCACAAAAAATGTCCTGAGCGAACCGGAAGACCTGCTGACCCTCGGCTACGATTCGACTCCCGAACTCTCCGGACAGCCCGATGTCGCCGTCTACCCGCCCGATCTCGACGGCATCCTGACCGCCATCGAGATCGCCCGTGACGAGGGACTGCCGATCGTCCCGCGCGGCAGCGGCACCGGCCTGTCGGGCGGCTCGGTGCCGGTCTCGGGCGGCATGGTCCTCTGTCTCAACCGCATGAACCGGATCCTCGAGATCGACGAGGCCAACCTGACCGCCACCGTTGAACCGGGGGTGATCACCCTCGACCTGTTCAACGCCGTGGCGGAAAAGGGACTCTTCTACCCGCCCGATCCCGGCTCACAGAAGATCTCCACCCTCGGCGGCAACGTCATGGAAAACGCCGGTGGCCTGCGCGGACTGAAATACGGCGTCACCCGCGACTACGTCATGGCCCTGCAGTGTGTGCTGCCCGACGGCAGCGTCGTCAACACCGGCGGCAAGAGCGTCAAGGATGTCGCCGGCTACGCCTTCAAGGACCTGCTGGTCGGCTCCGAGGGAACTCTCGGCATCATCAGCGAGATCACCGTCAGCCTGATCCCACCGCCGCAGACCAGGAAAACCCTGCTCGCATACTTCGACACCATGCCCAAAGCCGGCGAGGCGGTGGCCCGGATCATCGCCGCCAAGATCATCCCTTCGACCCTTGAAATCATGGACCAGGCGACCATCGGCTGTGTCGAGGAATTCGCCGGCATCGGCCTGCCGCTCGACATGGCGGCGCTGCTGCTGATCGAAGTCGACGGCCACCCGGCGGTGGTCGAGGAAGAGGCGGCGGCAGTCCACAAGGTTCTGCAGCAGGTCGGCGCCGCCGAGATCAAGCTGGCCGGGAACGCCGACGAGGCCGCCTCGCTGGCCGCCGCCCGCCGCACCGCCCTGTCGGCCCTGGCCCGCAAGTCGCCGACCACCCTGCTCGAAGACGCTACCGTGCCCCGCTCGATGCTGGCCGAGACCTTCACCGAAATCGAGCGTCTGACCGACAAATACCGGCTCACGGTCGGCACCTTCGGCCATGCCGGCGACGGCAATATTCATCCGACCGTACTCTGCGACGAACGCGACCGCGACCAGATGCAGCGCGCCCACGCCTTCTACGACGAACTCTACGAAAAAGTCCTCGCCTGGGGCGGAACCGTCTCCGGCGAACACGGCATCGGCGTCGCCAAACGCGACTACCTGGCCCGGCAGATCGGTCCGGCCGGCATCGCCGTGATGCGGCGGATCAAGGACAGCTTCGATCCGCGGAGGATGCTGAACCCGGGGAAGGTGATCGCGGAAAAATGATGAGAAAAGGTGGCCACCAAGGCACCAAGTTCACCAAGAAAACCATTTTTTAACTGAGAGACGCAGAGATGGAGAGGGTGCGGAGAAAGGCATAAGACCTTTTTGGGGTTTTAAAACCCAAAAGCTTTTCTCTCCCCACCTCTGCACCTCTCCGTCGCTCCGTTAAAAGAGTCTTTGCTCTTCTTGGTGCTCTTGGTGTCTTGAGCGAACGAAGAGAGCGAGTGGCAAGACAACATGACTGACATAGACAAAAGCAACTTCGCCCCCGGCGACGCCCCGACATACGAATCGGTGCTGCAGTGCATGCGCTGCGGCTTCTGCCTGCCGACCTGTCCGACCTTCGCCCTCACCGGTCGCGAGCGTTCCAGCCCGCGCGGCCGGGTGGCGCTGGCGCGGGCGGTCCACGACGGCAAACTCACTTTCAGCGAGGCCCTGAAAGAGGAGAGTTTCTTCTGTCTCGACTGTCGTGCCTGCACCACCGCCTGCCCTTCCGGCGTCAAGGCCGGCGAGGTGATGGAGGTCTGCCGCAGCCAGGCACAGCAATTTTTCCCCGGCGGACACCTGTCACAGAAGTTCCGCAGTTTCGTCCTCGAGCGCATGCTCCCCGACCCGGATGCCCTCGAGAAATCGATGCTCCCCAACCGCCTCTACCAGCGCCTGGGCATCCAGTGGCTGGTGCGCCACTCGCACATCCTCAAGCTCGGCCCCGACTGGATGGAGAAGGCCGAGGGGATGATGCCGAAAATCGGCGAGCCACTACGCCAGCAGCTCCCCGAGATCACCCCGGCAAGGGGCGAGAAGCGCGGCCGGGTCGCTTTCTTCCTCGGCTGCGTGATGTCACTGATGTACGGCGAGGTCTCCCGCCAGACCGTGCGCGTCCTCGCCTACCAGGGCTTCGACGTGCTCACCCCCAAGGCGACCAAGTGCTGCGGAGCGCCGCACCTCGCCGAAGGGGACCGCGAAACCAGCCGCCAGCTGGCACTGCACAATCTCGAGCTGTTTTTAAAAGAGGATGTCGATGCCATCGTCACCGACTGTGCCGGCTGTGGCGCCTCGCTGAAGGAATACGAGGAACTGCTCGAGGGGCTGGTGCCGCACGAGAAGCTGGAAAAGTTCCGCGCGAAGATCCGCGACGTGCAGGAGTTCCTCGCCGAGGCCGGGCTGCGCAGCGAAGGGCTCAAGCCGGTCAACACCAGCGTCACCTACCACGAGCCCTGCCACCTCTGTCACGCCCAGGGCGTCTCAAAGCAGCCGCGCGATCTGATCAAGGCGATTCCCGGGGTCGAGTTCCGCGAGATGAACGAGTCGAGCTGGTGCTGCGGCTCAGCCGCCACCTGGGGGCTGAAGTTCACCGAAGAGAGCCAGCAGGTCCTCGACCGCAAGCTGAACAACATCAAGGCCACCGACGCCGACCACCTGGTCACCGCCAACCCCGGCTGCCACCTGCAGCTCGCCTGGGGACTCAAGCAGGCCGGCATAAAGCAGGACGTGCTGCACCTGATGGAGCTGTTGGGACAGGCAACCCCGGAGTGACTCTCTCCCCTCTTCTCCCTGCCCTTGAAAGCCCACTGCGTAGCGGGGCTTTCAAGGGCAGGGGTTGTGGATTTGAAAACCTCAGGGGCGGTGCTGATTTTCCCATCTCGTCAAGATTGTCAAGACATGGGAGGGAGAAAAGAAGTCAGATTGACAAAGCGACCGTCAGTCGGTAAGACAACAGACATGAGAATTCCGATGCTGTTTTTATTGTTGCTGTTGCTCTCTGTCGGCCTGGCCGGAGCCACCGAAAAGTTCGCCCGGAAGACCGGTCATGACTGCAACTATTGCCACCTCAACCCGGCCGGAGGCGGTGAACTGACTGCGGCGGGGGAGGCTTTCATAGAACAGCAGGCGGCGGCCGGGGCACCGGTCACCACACCCGTGGCCGGCAGAATCCTGCGGCTGCTGGTCGGTTTTCTGCACCTGTTCACCGCAGTCTTCTGGTTCGGCACCATCTTCTACGTCCATCTGGTACTCAAACCGGCCTATGCCTCGCAGGGGTTGCCGCGCAGCGAAGTTCGGGTCGGGCTGGTCTCGATGGTGGTGATGGCCGTAACCGGAGCTTACCTGACCTGGCTACGGGTCGATTCGTTCGAGACCCTGCTGCACACCAGTTTCGGCATCCTACTGCTGGTCAAAATTGGTCTGTTCGGGATCATGGTGGCGCTGGCGCTGCTGGCGGTGTTCGTGATCGGACCGAAACTGCGGCAGAAAAGGGGGGCGACCCAGGACGTGGTTCTCGGAGACATGACCACTGAGCAGTTGGCCCGCTGCGACGGCAAGGATGGGCACCCGGTCTGCTTCGCCTTCCAGGGGCGGATCTTCAATGCCGGCAACAGCCCTCTTTGGAAAGGCGGTGAGCACATGAAACGCCACCCCGCCGGGACCGACCTGAGCGAAGCGCTCGGCCAGGCCCCGCACGGGGCCGACCGGGTGCTGAAGCTGCCGGATGTCGGTCAGCTTTTGCCGACAACGGAACAACAAACGGAGCCTGCTCCGAAACGGCTTTTCTACCTGTTTGCCTACCTCAACCTCGGGCTGGCTATCGCTATCCTGATGGTTGTCGCGCTCTGGCGCTGGAACTGAGGCCGGGTTGCACGCGAAGCGGCAACGGGTGCATAATGAAATTGACAGAGATACCAACTATCGGAGACCCTTGGCGTCTGATAAATGAGAGCCGAACAGGAGTTGAGGGCAGAAACTCGGTGGCTCCGAAGACTGCAGGCCTGAAGCAGATAAAATAAAAAAGGCGGCGTCAAAGAACCCTCCCGATACCCATCGAAGCCCGGCACCATGCCGGGCTTTTCTGCTGTCCCATCCCACAACAATGCGCAAATTACCCGGGAAAAGCGGTCGGCTCGTGCAGACTGCGGTCAGCAAGCTCTGGCCTGCCGGAATCGTGCCGCGGCCGTTCATTTCCCATCCTCCGAACCGTCCCAGCCGAATCTCGCCAGATCCACCCTGCCCCGTGCATCAAAAAAAATGCCCTCCGCCTCCAGCAGCAGCCGCTGGATCTCCCCGCCGTCGCCGGCGGCGCGGGGGCTGACCTCGCCTTTGCTGTTGATCACCCGTTGCCAGGGAAGTTCATGCCCGGTCGGCAGGGCGGCCATGGCGAAGCCGACCGTGCGGGCGCCGCAGCCAACCAGCCGGGCAATACGGCCATAGGTGGTGACCCGGCCTTCGGGGATCTGCCGAACCCGATCATAGATGCGCTGATAAAGGGAGGGAGATGCACTCATGGGTTTACTCCGCGGGACCGGAAGCGCGGTACTCCTGCCAGGGGAACTCACTCTGCAGCAGCGGTCGCGGGGTAACCTGATCGGGGATCCGCAACAAGGTGGTTCCGGACGGGATCTGCAGCTCCCGGTAGAGCCGGGAACTGCAGCGATTATAGCTTTTCGACAGGTGCATCGGCAGAAAAAACTCCGGACGCAGCTGCTCCAGCAACCGGTTGACATCGGCGCTGCAGAGATGTCGTGAGCTGCGGGCCCGTTCGACAGCATCGCTCAGGAAGGTGGTTTCGCAGAGTAGCAGGGTCACCCCGCTGAGCAGCCCGGTGATTTTCTCCCGATTGGCAGCACTCCAGCCAATGTCGCTGATATAGCCGATCGAGGCCGGTCGCTGCTCGGCGGCAATTTCCCGGCAGAACCCCCGTACGTCCTCGATCCGGAACTCTTCGGCGCCGTCCACCCCGCACCGCAGGACGGTGAGCGGCAGGTCAAGATCTTCCCGCCGGTGAAAACGCCGCTTCAATTGCCTGATCCAGGGGCCCTTGAGCAACTGGTGCCGGTCGAGAAAGGCTTCATCGATGATGAAGGTCGGCTGCTCGTCGATACGGAAAATCAGCGAGTCGACCAGGTGATCACAGGGCTCCGCCGCAACCCGGAGCAGGTGGTTCTCGAAGATGACCCGGCTGCTCCGGGGGCGGCTTCCGAGTTCCGTGCGGCGGAAGCCGTCGGGACCGGAGAGAAGATGGGACCTGATCGTCTCACTGCCGATCTCGTGGACCCGGTAGCTTCCCCAGTTCTGCTCACAGAGGTTCCAGTCGTATCCGGCCAGCTTGCTCTCCAGCTTGGCCGCGATCCCGACCGGGCCGAACAGCTCGACGGTCTTCGGCGTAACGTAGACATGGCGGGTGAGGGTATCAATCCCCATCCAGTGATCCATATGACCGTGACTGACGAAGACCGCCTCGATCGCGGTCAGGACGCGCTTGGCGAGGTGCTGCAGCCGACCGCAGTCGAACAGCAGGTTGCTGCCGAGCGGCCGCTGGCGGATCAGCAGCAACGGATCGTCGAACAGCCCGGAGCAGAAGTTCGGTTGGAGATTACGAAACGGCAGCCGCAGGGTCATGAAATTATTCTACCTTTTCCAGACGGAGATGAATCCGGTGGCGAGGTCGGACAAAAGTCCCTTCCACCTCCCCTCCCCCAAAAAACCTCACAAACCTCGTTCGGCATAGCCGCTGCCGATGGCGGAAAAAGGCAGATCAAGATGCAGTTCGGGTACCTTGAGGCCGACCCAGGCGGTGAAGGTGTTGCTGTTCGGTCCGGGAAAAAGGCCGTACTCTTTTGCCCAGGGGTAGCTGCGGGCCGCCGCGTCAACCCGGGCGATCAGTTCATCCACCCCTTTTCCGCGATGCTCGTTCAGCAGTCGCGGCCGCTCGCCGTACCAGAAACGGTCGGGCAGATCGGCAGCGATCCGCACCACCGAACCGGCGGGTTTAAGCCGCCAGCCGATCACCTCGTAAACCCGATAGTGGTCGGCATTGCTCGGCTTGGCGGCGATCCAGGTGTGAATGGCGAACCACCCCCGCCAGCTCCAGGCGGAGGCTCCATAGACCTGCAGCACCGCCTCCCGGGTCGTTTGCGGATCGGGAGCGATCCCGGCCGATGCGCGGTTTGCGGCATGCCAGTCGCTATGGGTGGCACGGTTGGCAAGGACGAAAACCAACAGGCACAACGGCAACACGAGTTTCAGAATGGTCTTTACCGGCGGCGACATCCTTGATCCTCCAGTCATCACCTGAATCAGTCCAGCTATCATTCTACCCTCGTCAACGCGGCACGAACAACTGCAGGGCACAATTCCATTGCCATCCGAGACAACAATTGCCGGGGCTGAGGGGCAGGTCAGGGAGTTACAGAAAGCAGAGAACAGGGCACCGGATCGACCGTCTTCTGCACCGAATTCATGCTGTCAGGATCCTGTCTCCCGGCAAAAGCAATCCCCCCTTCTCTTGTGAAAAGGGGGGATTCCAACCTGAACCGAGGAGCATTCTCCGGGAGGAGGCGGAGGAGAGTTCAGGCGCAATTCTTTCCTTCACCCCGGTGCGCGGCCAGGGCATTGGCCACGCGTGAACCGGAAGGACGCTGGAGATAGTCGGAGATATAACGACCCGCCGCCACCAGCGCCTGCAGATCGACCCCGGTTTCGATGCCGAGACCTTTGAGCATATAGAGCAGATCCTCGCTGGCGACATTCCCCGAGGCGCCGGGAGCGAAGGGGCAGCCGCCGAGACCGGCCACCGAGCTGTCAACCACGGCAATGCCCTGCTCCAGCACCGCAAGAATGTTGGCCAGCGCCTGACCGTAGGTATCATGAAAATGAACCGCCAACCGCTCCACCTGGACCTTGCGTGACACCGCCGCGATCATCGCCCGGGCCTTGCCCGGAGTGCCGACCCCGATGGTGTCTCCAAGGGAAATCTCGTAACAGCCGAGTTCCATCATCCGCCCGGCCACCCAGGCGACCGACTCCGGATCGACCGCGCCTTCGTAGGGACAGCCGAGTGCGCAGGAAACATAACCGCGAACCCTTAAACCCTGCTTGCGGGCCGCCTCGCAGACCTCGCCGAAACGATCAAAACTGACAGCGATCGAACAGTTGATATTCTTGCGCGAGAAGGATTCCGAGGCGGCACCGAACACCGCCACCTCATCGGCGCCGGCGGCGATCGCCGCCTGCAGCCCCTGCAGGTTGGGCACCAGCACCGGGTAGCTGACCCCCGGCCGACGCTTGATTCCCAGCATCACCTCGGAGCTGTCGGCCATCTGCGGCATCCACTTCGGCGAGACGAAACTCGCCCCTTCAATGGCCGCCAGACCGGTTTCGGAAAGCCGGTTGATCAGTTCGATCTTCACCTCGGTCGGGACGACGGTCGACTCATGCTGCAGACCGTCACGCGGTCCGACCTCGACAATCTTGACCCGTTTCGGCAATCTCACTCTCATCGTCAGGTCCCTTCGTCTGCGTCAAAAACCAGCAGCGGCGCGCCCTCGTCCACCAGGGCTCCGGCCTGATAGTTGAGCTCCGCGATCACCCCGTCAGCGGGCGCGGTGATGGTGTGCTCCATCTTCATCGCTTCGAGAATCACCAACGGCGTGCCGCGCTTGACCCGCGCCCCCTGGTCGACCATCACCGCGATGATCTTACCCGGCATCGGCGCCGTCACGCTGCCGCCGGCATCCTCCTGGTCAAAAGCCTCGGCGTAAGGATCGTGCAGCAGCAGCCGGTGCGCATGACCGGCCACCAGGACGTCCAGCTCAGCTCCCCGGCGAACGACCCTGGCCTGCAGCTTTCTCCCGGCGATCGACGCCTGCAGGGATCCGTCTTCCGCCAGGGATCCGGATGCTTCGATCGTTCCGGACGATAATTCGACCAGGCAGCCGCCCGAACGATAATGGACCTTGGCCTCAACATCGGTTTCACCGTCGGTGAAGCAGAAACGATGATGATTGTCATCATTAAGCCGCCAGCCGTCGGTCAGGTGCCAGGGCGACCAGGGATCGTGGGAATCGACCGCGGCCCGCTGCGCCTCGGCTTCGCGACTCAGCAACAGGTAAAGAGAGGCCAGCACCAGCACCAGGTCGGACGCCGGAGCGGTCTCGGGGATCAGCTCGTCACGATGCTGCTCGATGAAACCGGTGTCAAAGGTCCCGGCGGCAAAGTCGTCCTGCCCGGCCACCGCCGACAAAAAACCGACGTTGGTCTTCACCCCGGCCACTTCGACCTGTTCCAGGGCGCGACGCAGGCGACGCAGGGCAGCCGGGCGGTCCCGGTCCCAGACGATCAGCTTGGCAATCATCGGGTCGTAGTGAATGCTGACCTCATCCCCCTGGCGGACGCCGGTATCGATCCGCAGATGCCCGTCCTCGGACGGAAACTGCAGATGATGCAGGCAACCGATGGAGGGCAGGAAATCACGCGCCGGATCCTCGGCGTAGATCCTGGCCTCGATGGCGTGGCCATGGATATTGAGCTCTTCCTGGCGACAGGGAAGCGGTTCCCCGGCGGCCACCCGCAGCTGCCAGTCAACCAGGTCCTGCCCGGTGATCAGCTCGGTCACCGGGTGTTCGACCTGGAGGCGGGTGTTCATCTCCATGAAATAGAAGGATCCATCGGTATCAAGCAGGAACTCGACCGTTCCGGCGCCGACATAGCCGATCGCCTCGGCGGCGGTCACCGCGGCCGCTCCCATCGCGCGACGCAGCTCGGCGGTCATCCCGGGAGCCGGGGCCTCTTCAAGCACTTTCTGGTGACGGCGCTGCACCGAACAGTCACGCTCGAACAGGTGCAGAACCCGGCCATGACTGTCGGCAAAGACCTGGATTTCAACATGTCGCGGCTGCTCCAGGTAACGCTCCAGCAGCAGCTTGTCGTCGCCGAAGCTGGCTGCGGCCTCGCGCCGGGCGCCCTCGATGGCGGCATCCAGCTCCGCCGGATCGCGCACCACGCGCATCCCCTTCCCTCCGCCGCCGGCACTTGCCTTGACCAGCAGCGGGAAGCCGATCTCACCGGCCGCCGCCCGCAGGGTCTGAAGGTCCTGGTCGTCACCATGATAGCCCGGGACCAGGGGCACCCCGGCCTGCTGCATGATTGTCTTGGCGGCACTTTTTGAACCCATGGCCCGGATCGCCTCGACGGTCGGACCGATGAAAGTCAGTCCGGCAGCGCCACAGGCGGCTGCGAAATCGGCATTTTCGGCCAGGAAACCATAACCGGGATGAATCGCTCCGGCCCCGGCACGGCGGGCGACATCGAGCAGCTTGTCAGCCTGCAGGTAGCTTTGAGCCGCCGGGGCCGGACCGATGTGCCAGGCCTCGTCGGCCAGGGCGACATGCCGGGCCTGTCGGTCGGCATCGGAATAGACCGCTATGGTGCGCAGGCCCAGTTTCCGGGCCGTGCGGATGATGCGGCAGGCAATCTCGCCGCGGTTGGCTATGAGTAGAGAATCGAACATAATGTTTCAACCTTTCGCCGCCAAGGCGCCAGGGACGCCAAGAAAAACCCTTTTAACGGAGAGTCGCAGAGAGTGAGAGAATACAGAGAAAATCAAAAGCGATTTTTGGTTTCAAACCCAAAAGATCTTCTCTCCTTCTCTGCCTCTCTCCACCTCTGCGTTAAAGCAGTTTGCAGTTTTGCCTTTCTTGGCGGCCCTCTTAATCTTTTTCCACCGCCCAGTTCGGCCGGCGTTTCTCCAGGAACGCGCCGAGCCCTTCACGCCCCTCGTCACTGGCCCGGGCGGCGGCGATCCGCTCGGCGGTATCGGCCAGCAGATCCTCGTCCACGGGACGCCAGGCGACATCGGCAACCAACTGCTTGGCGGCCGCCATCGCCTGCGGGCCGTTCTGCAGCAGCAACCGGGTCAGCCGGTCCGCTTCCCTATCCAGGTCTTCGGCAGCCACGATCTCATGCACCAGGCCCATCCGCAGCGCGCTTTCGACATCAAACCGCTCGGCCGTGAGAAAGTAGCGGCGGGCGGCACGCGGACCGATGGCGGCCACCACATAGGGAGAGATGGTCGCCGGGATAAGCCCCAGCTTCACCTCGGAAAGGCAGAAACTGGCCCGTGGCGTGGCCAGCACCAGGTCACATGCAGCCACCAGTCCGACACCACCGCCGAAGACGGCTCCCTGGACCAGGGCGACAGTCGGTTTGGGCAGATCGTTCAGGGTCCGCAGCAGTTCGGCCAGGGCCATGGCATCGGCGAGATTCTCTTCACGCGAGTAGTCGGCCATGCGCCGCATCCAGCCGAGATCGGCCCCGGCGGAAAAACTCTTTCCCGTTGCCGTCAGGCGCACCAGGCGCACCCGCGGATCGGCCGCGAACTTCTGCAGCGCCTCCGTCATCCCGGCGATCAGGCTGTCATCGAAGGCGTTGTGCAGTTCCGGCCGGTTCAGGGTCAGGGTCGCCCGGCCGAGGTCGTCGATCTCCGTCAGCAGTTTGTCGTTGCTCATGGCTGAATAAACCTTTCGAAATGAAGAATGTTCAGATGCCGCAGGCCTCTCCCGCGCGTTGCGGCAGGGTAAGGGGAAAGGGGGAAAATGACAATCCCTTCACCCAGCCCCAAATCCACCGACCATTTCGGGATTCGGCTGTCGTTACGGTGAATCTGCTTTGTTGCCGTCACCGTTTCGGTGCTCGACGTAGCGCGGCTACGCCTGTGCCCGAAACGGTGCGGCGCCGCGCATCTCCACCCGTTCCGCCACCCTCGCTCCGCAAAACCGCCGGTGGATTTGGGCCAGCCTGCCGCCGGTCGCGGGACAATCCGGCCTACATCCGGAACACTCCGAAGCGGGTTGCTTCAACCGGCGCGTTGAGCGCCGCCGAGATCCCCAGGCCCAGTACCATGCGGGTTTCGGCAGGGTCGATGATGCCGTCATCCCAGAGACGGGCGCTGGCGTAGTAGGGATGTCCCTGGCAATCGTACTGTTCACGGATCGGCTGTTTGAAGGCCTCTTCCTCCTCGGCGCTCCACTCCTCGCCGCGGGCCTCCAACCCGTCCCGCTTGACCTGGGCCAGCACCCCGGCGGCCTGTTCGCCGCCCATCACCGAGATGCGCGCGTTGGGCCACATCCAGAGCATGCGCGGGCTGTAGGCACGACCGCACATGCCGTAGTTGCCGGCCCCGAAACTGCCGCCGATCAGTACCGTGAACTTAGGTACCGCCGCGCAGGCAACCGCGGTCACCATCTTGGCCCCGTCCTTGGCGATGCCGCCGGCCTCGTACTTGCTGCCGACCATGAAGCCGGTGACGTTCTGCAGAAACACCAGCGGGATGCCGCGCTGGCTGCACAACTCGATGAAGTGAGCACCCTTCTGCGCCGATTCGGAGAAGAGGATGCCGTTGTTGGCGACGATGCCGACCGGGTAGCCGAAGATGTGAGCGAACCCGCAGACCAGGGTTTCACCGTAGAGCTTCTTGAATTCATCGAACTCCGACCCGTCGACAATACGGGCGATCACTTCGCGGACATCGAAGGGCTTGCGGCTGTCGGTCGGAATCAGTCCATAGATCTCCTCGGCCGGGTAGAGCGGTTCGACCGGTTCGCGCAACGCCAGCGAAGGGCGCTTGACCCGGTTGAGATTGGCAACGATCTTCCGGGCCAGACCGAGCGCGTGGGCGTCGTTGGCGGCGTAATGGTCGGTCACCCCGGAGGTGCGGCAGTGCACATCGGCGCCGCCGAGATCCTCGGCGCTGACCACTTCGCCGGTGGCCGCCTTGACCAGCGGCGGACCACCGAGAAAGATGGTGCCCTGCTGCCGGACGATGATGCTTTCGTCCGCCATCGCCGGGACATAGGCGCCCCCGGCGGTGCAGGAGCCCATCACCACGGCGATCTGCGGGATGCCCTTGGAGGACATCCTGGCCTGGTTGTAAAAAATCCGTCCGAAATGGTCCCGGTCTGGAAAGACGTCTTCCTGCAGAGGCAGGAAGGCCCCGCCCGAATCGACCAGATAGATGCAGGGCAGATGGTTCTGCTCGGCGATCTCCTGGGCCCGGACATGCTTCTTGACCGTCAGCGGCAGGTAGGAACCGCCCTTGACCGTCGCATCGTTGGCGATAATCAGGCATTCCCGACCGGAAACCCGGCCGATACCGGTGATCACTCCACCGGCCGCGACCTTGCCGTCGTACATGTCCCAGGCGGCGAACTGGGAAAATTCGAGAAACGGCGAACCGACATCAAGCAACTGGCGGATCCGTTCACGCGGCAGCAGTTTGCCGCGGGCCAGGTGCTTCTCCCGCGCCCGCTCGCCGCCGCCCAGCTTGATCCGCGCCACCTTCTCGCGCAGATCCGCAACCTGGGCGCGCAGCACCTCGGCGTTGCGACGAAAATCCTCTGATTCAGGCTGTAATGAACTCTTGAGAATACTCATGAATGATCCGATCTGGGGTTCACATCAAAATCTTTTTGCCACCAAGACGCCAAGAAAGGCAAAACTGCAAACTGCTTTAACGCAAAGGCGGAGAGAGGCAGAGAAGATTTGGGTTTAAAACCAAAAAATTGCTTTTGATTTTCTCTCTGGGCCCTCTCCCCCTCTGCGACTCTCCGTTAAAAGGGTTTTTCCTGGCGGCCTTGGTCCCTTGGTGACTGCATTCGCCGTTCCCTATTCCGTCTCCGCAAACAACTCCCGACCGATCAGCATCCGCCGGATCTCACTGGTGCCGGCGCCGATCTCGTAGAGCTTGGCGTCGCGCAGCAGTCGGCCGGTGGGGAATTCATTGATGTAACCATTGCCGCCGAGACACTGGATGGCGTCGAGGGCCATCCGGGTGGCCGTTTCGGCGGAGTAGAGGATCGCGCCGGCGGCATCCTTGCGCAGGGTGCGCCCACCGCGCCTGATGGCGTCGCGGGCCACCGCATAGACGTAGGCCCGGCAGGCATTCATACCGGTATACATATCGGCCAGCTTGGCCTGGATCAACTGGAACTCGCCGATCGCGTGCCCGAACTGTTTGCGTTCATGAACATAGGGGATCACCACATCCATGCAGGCCCCCATGATTCCCAGCGGACCGCCGGAAAGAACAATCCGCTCGTAATCGAGGCCGCTCATCAGCACTTTGACCCCGCCGTTGATCTCCCCGAGGACGTTCTCAACCGGCACCTGGCAGTTCTCGAAAACCAGTTCGCAGGTATTGGAACCGCGCATCCCGAGTTTGTCGAGTTTCTGAGCGGTGGAAAAACCGGTAAACCCTTTCTCGATCAAAAAAGCGGTGATGCCGCGTGGACCGGCTTCCGGGTCGGTCTTGGCATAAACCACCAGCACATCGGCATCCGGGCCGTTGGTGATCCACATCTTGGTACCGTTGAGGACGAAGACGTCTCCCTGGCGATCCGCCCGCAACTTCATGCTGACGACATCGGAACCGGACCCGGTCTCGCTCATGGCCAGGGCGCCGACATGCTCGCCGCTGATCAGTTTCGGCAGGTATTTTGATTTTTGTTCGGAATTGCCGTTACGGAAAATCTGGTTGACGCAGAGATTGGAATGGGCGCCATAGGAGAGTGCCACCGAAGCCGAGGCCCGGCTGATTTCTTCCATGGCGATGACGTGCTCAAGGTAGCTCATGCCGGCCCCGCCGTACTCTTCGCTGACGGTGACGCCCAGCAGTCCGAGATCCCCCATCTTGCGCCAGAGGTCGGCCGGGAAGAGATTGTCCCGGTCGATGTCGGCGGCACGCGGAGCAATCTCCTCGGCAGCAAATTGTCGCACCGTCTCCTGCAGCAGGGTAGCGGTATCGTCAAGGTCAAAACTGAGTCCGGGATAGTTGATCACTGTCATGATTTTCTCCAACGGTGGTTAAGAAACTGCTGCCCTGTTGAATAGCAAGCCCAGTGCCAAACCCGGAAGCGATTACGTATTTAAAAATCCTCCACTAACCTATTGAAATAAAACGGCTTTAAAGACCGGCATAGTGACTGTTCAAATCTTCTTCCGGGGTGTGTCAACGGACGGAGACGACCGCTGCTTAACAGCTGTCTCCGTCCGTTGACCCGGGACAGCTAGCGGGTGATGGCCGCCCCGATGACAATCCGCTGCACCTCATTGGTGCCTTCGTAAATCTGGGTGATCTTGGCGTCGCGCATCATTCTTTCAACCGGGAAATCACGGGTAAATCCATAACCGCCGTGAATCTGCACTGCTTCGGTGGTCACCTTCATGGCCACGTCGGAAGCGTACATCTTGGCCATGGCCGAATCCTTGCCGTAGGGAATCCCGGCGCTCGCCTTGTAGGCGGCCTGGTAAACCAGCAGACGGGCGGCCTCGATCTCGGTCGCCATGTCGGCCAGCTTGAACTGGATCGCCTGGAAACCGGCAATCGGCTGATCGAACTGCTTGCGCTCACGGGCGTAGTTCAAAGCTTCCTCGTAGGCTCCCTGGGCGATGCCGAGGGCCTGGGAAGCAATTCCGATGCGACCGCCATCGAGGGTTTTCATCGCCACCTTGAAACCGCTCCCCTCTTCGCCGAGCAGGTTGGCAAGGGGAATCCGGCAATTGTCGAACACCAGTTCACGGGTGGGTGAGGAGCGGATACCCAGCTTCGACTCCTTCTTGCCGAAGGTAAAACCGGGGGTATCCTTCTCGACAATGAAGGCACTGATGCCGTGATGTTTCTCCGCCTGCTTGTCGGTCCGGGCGAAAACGATGTAGATCTCGGCCTCTCCACCGTTGGTGCAGAAGATCTTGGTGCCGTTCAAGACCCAGCTGTCCCCATCCCTGACCGCGGTGGTCCGGGTGCCGCCGGCGTCAGAACCGGCCCCGGTCTCGGTCAGGGCGAAAGCTCCGAGCTTGGTCCCCTGGGCCAGGGGGGTCAGAAACTGCTGTTTCTGTTCCTCGGTCCCGAACAGGTAGATCGGATTGGCGCCGAGGGACAGGTGCGCCGAAAGGGTCACGCCGGTCGAAGCGCAAACCCGAGAGAGTTCTTCAACGGCAATGGCGTAGCTGATATAGTCGGCACCGGCGCCACCATATTCTTCGGGGAAAACGATCCCGGTCAGGCCGAGTTCACCAACCTTGTCGTGCATCAGGGCGCGATCGAAGGTTTCGGTTTCATCCCGCTCCGCGGCGCCCGGCTTGATCTCCTTTTCGGCGAACTCGCGCACCGTCTGGCGGATCAGGCTCTGTTCTTCGGTCAGTTCAAATTTCATTTATGCCTCCTGTTGCTGGTTGAAAAAGATAAATGCAGCCACCAAGACACCAAGTCCACCAAGAAAATCAAAAACTGAAAACTGATTTATCGCAGGGGCAGAGAACATTGGAGAAAGCGAGAAAATCCTCTGGGTTTTAAACCCGAAATTGCTTTCTGGTTTTTCGGCGTCCCCTCCCTCTATGCGACTCTCCGTCAAGATGGTTTTCTTGGTGATCTTGGTGTCTTGGTGGCGAATCTACTGCCGTTTTCACCCGAAACTGCGCAGAATATCCCGGGCGATGATCAGTCGCTGGATTTCACTGGTGCCTTCGTAGATGGTGGTGATGCGGGCGTCGCGGGCGTAGCGCTCGACCGGGAAATCGCTGGTGTATCCGTAGCCGCCGTGGATCTGCAACGCCTCGTAACAGGCCCGGTTGGCGCTTTCACTGGCGAACAGCTTGGCCATCGACGCCGCCCGGGCGTAGGAGCGACCCTGCTCCTTCTGGAAAGCGGCATTCATCAGCAGCAATCGGGCCGCTTCGAGTTCGGTGAAGGTATCCGCTATTTTCCACTGGATCGCCTGGAAATCGGCCAGCTTGTGGCCGAACTGCTTGCGCTCCAGGGCATAGCGGGTGGCACAGTCGATGGCAGCCAGGCCGACGCCGAGAGCCAGGGAACCAATGCCGATACGACCACCGGCCAGTTCACCGACCGCGACGCGGAAACCGTCGTTGAGGCGCCCCATCAACGCATCTTTCGGCACCCGGCAGTCACTGAAAACAACCTCGTTGGTAGCCGAGGCGTGCTGCCCCATCTTCTCTTCCTGCTTGCCGATGCTCAGGCCCGGGGTCTCCCGCTCGATCAGGAAACAGCTGATCCCCTTCCCTTTCGGGGCCTGTTTGTCGGTCACCGCCCAGACCACGAACACCCCGGCGTAGGGCGCGCTGGTGATGAAGATCTTGCTGCCGTTGAGAACCCACTGGTCACCCTCCAGGACAGCCGTGGTCGTCATCCCGGCCGGGTCGGACCCGGCACCGGATTCAGTCAGGGCAAAGGCACCGGCCGGGTACTCCCCCGAACAGATCCGGGGAATGTACTGCCGGCGCTGCTCTTCACTGCCGACCGCCTGAATGACTTCGCAGACCATGTTGTTGACCGACACGGTCACCGCGGTCGAAGCGCAGGCACGGGAGATCTCCGTCAGGGCAAGGGAAAAGGCGACCACCCCGGTCTCGGCACCACCGTACTCCTCGCGCACGTTCAGCCCCATGAAGCCGAGTTCAGCCAGCTTGCGCAGATTGTCGAAAAAGGGCTGCTGATCGCCGCCCCGGTCAAGCTCGCCGGCCACCGGGGCCAGTTCCGCCTCGGCAAATTCCTTCGCGGTCTGCTGGATCAGTTTCTGTTCTTCGGTCAGGTCAAGGTTCACGTTTCAGATCCTTTTTTCGGGGGCCGCCCGCTCACGGTGTTCGCTCAAGACGCCAAGAAAGTCAAAATCTGTTTCACGCAGAGGTGGAGAGGGGCAGAGACAGAGAAAATCCATTTGGAAGAATTTAAATTCCCGAATCCAGGTCTGGATTTGCTCTGCGTTCTCTCCTGCTCTGCGTCTCTCCGTTGAAAAAGGTTCTCTTGGCGCTCTTGGTGTCTTGGCGGCCCAAAGATTTTCAGCTTATTTCCCCGTAAACTTCGCCGGCCGCTTCTCCAGGAAGGCCTGCATCCCTTCCTTCTGGTCGGCGGTGGCGAAACAGAGACCGAAGAGGTCGGCTTCGCGGGCGCAGGCACGGGAAAGATCGGTTTCGAGTCCGTCACGCAGGGCGGCCTTGGCAAAAGACACCGCCACCAGCCCCTTGGAAGCGATTTTCGCCGCCATCTTGCGCGCCGCCGGCAGCAGCTCTGCGGAAGGATAAACCTTGTTGGCCAGCCCGATGCGATGGGCTTCAGCGGCGTCAATCATGTCGCCGGTCATAATCAACTCCGCTGCCATCCCCTTGCCGACCAGCCGCGCCAGTCGCTGGGTACCGCCGAAGCCGGGGATGACTCCAAGATTGACCTCCGGCTGACCGAATCTGGCATTTTCAGCAGCCAGGCGGATATCGCAGCAGAGGGAGAGTTCGCAACCACCACCGAGGGCAAAACCGTTGACCGCGGCGATAACCGGCTTGGACAGCTCTTCGATGGCCGCCGCCAACTGGTGACCGAGTTGCGCAAACCGACGTGCGGTTACGGCATCGAGCGACTGCATTTCAGCGATATCCGCCCCGGCAACGAAGGCCTTCTCACCGGCCCCGGTCAGGATCACCGCCTTGACCGCGTCATCATCCCGAATCCCGGCGAAACAGCAGATCAGCTCCTTCAGGGTCGCTTCATTGAGGGCATTGAGGGCCCTGGGTCGGTTGACCGTCACCGTAGCGATACCATCCTCGACTGCATACAACAAATTTTCGAATGTCATTCCATCCCCCGTCTGGGTCTTAAGTTGGTTGTTGACTCATCTTCAGCCTTTGGCCCTTCAGCCTTTGGCCCTTCAGCCTTTGGCCCTTGGCCCTCAGCCCTTGGCCGACGTTCACCCTATGACGACATCAGTACCGGCACCGTCATCTGCTTGAGCAGCTGCGAGGCCATCGGCGCCGGGGCCGTGGGCAACGCGCCGCCGGCGACCAGCAGGTCGATTCCCTCTTCCGCGACCCGGTTGAGCAGGGCATCTCCCAGGCCGATGCCACTGATCAGACGCACTTCAACCTCGGCCGTGATCCCATGCAGGGCGAGAAAATCCGCAAGTTTTTTCAGTGTCACCTCGGACTGTTCACGCTCCGAACTGTCGGTGGCGAAGCTGAGCAGATAAACCGCCTCGGCCTCCGCCATCAGCGGCAGAGCATCGGAAACCGCGCGCGCCGAGGCCCGACCCGACCGCCAGGCAAGCATTACCCGGGTACCGACCCGCTGGAAATTCCCGGCAAAGGGGATGGTCAGAATCGGCCGTCCGGAGGTGAGAATGATTTTTTCCGGCAGGTCACGGGGCGGTGCGGGCGGTGCTCCGGCCTCGGGACCCGGTTGGCCGACCAGGGTCAGGTCGGCGAAAAAGGCCTGAAAACTCAACCGCGCCGCCAGAGGCTGGTGAGCCATGCTCCGGATTTCCGGAATCCAGACGAAGTCGACTCCGGCCTGTTGGGCACGGGCGGCACAATCCGCCTGCACCTGATCCCGGAGTTCCTTTTCCTGCCCTTGAAAGAGATAGGGCATTGATGTTGAGTAAAAGGCGCTCAACCGCGCCTGCCGGCGTCCTGCCAGGTCCAGGGCGAGATCGAAACGTTCGCTGCTGCGGTCGGTCTGGTCGAGGTGCACCAGGATGTTCCTGTAGGCCATGCTCACCTCCCGGGGTGTCAACGGTTAATTCCAGGATTCAGTATACTTTATGAATTCTGGTAATCGAAAAATCCCTTGCCGCTCTTCTTGCCCAGCCAGCCGGCCTTGACCATCTTGCGCAGCAACGGACAGGGCCGGTACTTGCTGTCGGCGAAGCCTTCATAGAGAACCTCCATGATTGCCAGGCAGGTATCGAGGCCGATGAAATCAGCCAGTGTCAGCGGTCCCATCGGATGGGCCATGCCGAGTTTCATCACGGTATCGATCGACTCGGCGTCGGCGACCCCCTCGTAGATGCAGTAGATCGCCTCGTTGATCATCGGCATCAAGACCCGGTTGGAGATGAAACCGGGATAGTCGTTGACCTCGACCGGAACCTTGCCCATCTTTTCCGCCAGTTCCTTGACCGTGGCATAGGTGGCGTCACTGGTGGCGATGCCGCGAATCACCTCGATCAGTTTCATCACCGGTACCGGATTCATGAAGTGCATGCCGATCACCAGTTCCGGGCGTCCGGTCACCGCCGCCAGCTCGGTAATCGGCAGAGAGGAGGTGTTGCTGGCGAGAATCACGCCCGGCGCGGCCACCTCGTCAAGGGTGCGGAAGATCTTCTCCTTGATCTCCATTTTCTCGACGGCGGCCTCGACGACGAAATCGACCCCGGCGGCGTCAGCCAGGTCGGTCGAGGGGATCAAGCGGGACATGATGGCGACCTTGTCATCCTCGCTGATCCGCCCCTTGGCGATATTCTTGTCGAGCAGTTTGCCGATAAACGCCAGCCGATTGTCGATGAAGGTCCGGTCGATGTCGTTGAGGACCACCTCCAGACCCGCCTCGGCCGCCACCTGGGCGATTCCGCCACCCATCTGACCGGCCCCGATGACCATGATCCGCTTGATTGCCATTGCTTTCCTCCTGTTTGAAGAATCGAAAACCAGATGCAGCCACCAAGGCACCAAGTTCACCAAGAAGTCGAAAAAGATGGAGGAAAAACCAAGAATGGAGCCTTCCGTCCCAGATTCCTGTTTTTCTTGGTGTTCTTGGCGCCTTGGTGGCTCAAGATTTTTGTTTTCACACCCGCTCGAAAATCGCCGAAACCGCCTCGCCGCCACCGATGCAGAGGGTCGCCAGACCAAAACGCTGCTGACGCTGTTCCAGTCCGTTGAGCAGGGTCGTAACCAGGCGGGCACCGCTGGCGCCGACCGGATGCCCGATGGCGCAGGCGCCGCCGTTGATGTTGACCTTGTCACGGTCGAGACCGAGCTTGCGGATGGCGATCATCGTCACCGCGGCGAAAGCCTCGTTGATCTCGAACAGATCGATCTGCCCGGCCGTCAATCCGGCCCTGGTACAGGCGCGCTCAATCGCCCCGACCGGCGCCTCGGGGAAATTGTCCGGGTGCAGACTGTTGGTCGCGTAGGCCACCAGGCGGGCACGCGGCTGCAGGCCGTATTTCGCCACCGCTTCACCGGAGGCGAGCATAACGAAGGACGCGCCGTCGGCGATGGTCGAGGCATTACCGGCGGTCAGAGTACCGTCTTTGCGAAACGCGGGCCGCAGGGACGTGAAACGGTCGAAATCGACCCGGAACGGATCTTCATCCTCGCTGACGACGACGTCCCCCTTGCGAGTCTTTTTACAGACCGGAGCAATTTCCCGGACGAACAGGCCTTCCTTGACCGCATTCTGGGCGCGCCGATAGGAGTCGATGGCAAATTCATCCTGGTCCTCGCGACTGATGCCGAGCCGAGCCACGGTTTCCTCGGTCACTTCGCCCATGTGACGGCCGCTGTAGGGGTCCCACAAAGCATCGTGGATCATCAGGTCAATCGCCGTAGCGTTGCCCATGCGCATGCCGTAACGCGCCTTGGGCAGGGCGTAGGGAACCAGCGACATGTTCTCCATGCCGCCGGCGATGGCAAGCTGGTCGTCGCCAAGACGGATGCTGTCGGCGGCCAGCATGATCGCCTTGAGACCGCTGCCGCAGACCTTGTTGATGGTCATCGCCGGAACCCCGTCGGGAATTCCTGCCGCCCGCATCGCCTGCCGGGCCGGCGCCTGGCCGACCCCGGCCTGAATCACCTGGCCGGCGATGAACTGCCCGACCTGGTCAGGCGCGACACCGGTTTTTGCCAGCAGTTCCCTGACCACCGTCGCCCCGAGTTCGGGAGCCGGGACATCAGCCAGGTTGCCGCCGAAACTGCCGAACGGGGTACGCAGGGCCTCGATGATGAATACGTCAGACATGGTTTTATCCTTTCGAATTTGTAAAAATCGGCCAAGGGCTAAAGGTAAAGGCACAAGCGGCCAGGGGACTCCCTTTCGCCT
>NZ_NAAD01000024.1 GCF_002093115.1 Geothermobacter hydrogeniphilus
AGGTGATCTTGTGGCTCTTGTCGATGCTCAGGCTGAAGCGGATCCGATCCACTTCGAAGTGTTTTTCCCAGGCAATCTTGTTCATCCGATGACCTCCGGGCAAGAAAGAAGGGGCCTTCGAGGTCATTTATACTTAATCGGTGCGACAATTAATGTCGCATTGGTTGGGGATTAGAATGTCTGGAGAGTTTTCTGAGATGGTTATAACCTGACAGTTGGCCACAAAATGAAGTGGTGGTCATGCCGCCCCTGGCTGGGGTAAAGATGGAGTTGTCGAAACTTCATCAACCTCAGCAAAGAAGAACGTCATGACCACCAAACACAAAGTAGCACGAAGGAAGCTCAGCCTGCTAGAACTCGCTGCCGAAATGAACAATGTCAGCAAGGCTTGCCGCATCATGGGGTATTCCCGGCAACAGGTCTATGAGATCCGTCGCAACTACCAGACGTATGGTGCACAAGGCCTGATCGTCCAGCGTCCCGGAGTCGCCTTTATCGACGGATTGCCAAAGAGCAAAGAAACGAACAGCAAAGCAACCAAAGAAGCTGCGTAACCTGTCACCCTGCCAGGGGCGGATGTACCAGGTGATAACTATCTCTGTACACCTGGAGTGTGGGACCAAAATAAATTATGGACTTGGGGTAAATGGAAACATATTTTTTAAGGTTTTAGTAAATTTTTTCCCACCAGTGAGGGCCTTAACAACTTGACTTCTATCTGTAAAAGTATTTGTTGAACCCTGCCATGCAGTAAGTAGCTCAACAGCATTACTACAATGCTTTATAAATTCCGCAAAATCATGTGTATTAGCTCTTTTTGGTTTCAATATTAAACGTCCACCACTATCTAATTCAAATGTTAGGTCAATAAAATTGTTTTTACAGAAAACCTTATCACCTTTATTCATTTTTCCAGACTGTATAAGATCCCAATATTCACCAGTCTTAATTTCGACAGCCTCTTTAATTTGTTCAGAAATATATTCATTAATCGATCTATTATTGTGGATATTTGGCCTTTTCCCGCGACCACCAGCAATAGTCGCATAAGTATATTTTGCCATATTATGCCAAAAAGTTCCCAAATCCCCCTTCCTCATACCTTGCATTATCTCAATAAAGTTCTCATCACTTAACGACAATGACAATACATTAAATATTTTATTGCTCTTGTAATTATCTAACGGTCGATCATCATTGAATTTAAACTCAATATATTTCTTAGATAAGAAAAAATGCCACTCAAATCCATTAGTCAATATCCCCCAAGGATATTCTTGATTATCTCTCATATATTTAGTTATTTGCTCTTCATGTTTTTTTAAGTTTGTTTCTAATAAGGATTTTGCCTCAATGATTAGGGAATAGTGATTATTCTCTTGTGGAGTTATAACAAAATCAAATCTTTGATTGCTATATTCATCAGAACCTTGCTCCATCTTAACATCTTTTAAAGGATCGAATCCAAGGACGACTTCAAACAAAGGCAAGACAATGCAATATTCAACACCCTTTTCTTTCAGTCTACGAACTATATCATTCCATTCTTCATCTTTTTCAATCTTCGCTCGAGAAAGATAACTTAATCTATCTCTAAAGCTTTGTTCAGTTAACTCCATCATTCCCTCCAACGTTTTGTTTTGAATTAACGAAGACCTATCTCAATGCTCGAACGTTACCATTCTTGACTTCTCACCACAATAATCTATCGAGAAATGGTGAATTCAAATTGCCAAGTTCTCCGCACACCACGATCAACAGCCCCTGGTTTCATGCCGGTATTTCTTGAAGTTCTGTGCCTGCTCGAAGATCTCCTTGTACACATCGTCATGCGTAATCGGTGGATACCCGTTCTCCGCCAGCAGCATAATCAAATCCACTTTCAACTCCGCCTTGATGTCTTCGCGGTTGTCCCAGTCCGTGTACTTCGTCTTGTCGTCCACAACGTCCTTCACAGCCTTCGAGAGAGGGATCAGCTTCTCGTCGGGATACTTGAACTCGTACTTCTTCGCGATCGCCTTCAGGATGTCGTAAAAGGCTTTCTCCTCGAAGTCTATACCCAAGTCTACGAAGGACGCCTTCTCCTTTTTCAGTGCCTCGTACAGATCAATAATCTCGTCGGTGAAGTCCTCCAGAACATTGCTCACCAGAACGTCCTGCTCCTTACGATCGTTATACTTGTCCACGAGTGCCTTGAACATTTTCGCAAAGTCAGCGCCCTTGGCCTTGTTCGTCTTTTTGAAGTCGTCGATCGCCTTCTTCAGCAGTTTCTGAAGGAGTTTCAGTTTTGTGTTGGGCAGCTTGATCTTCTTGATCTTCTCCAGGAACTCATCATCGAACAGATCGATCTCGGCCTCCCCGCTGTCACCCAGCTTGAACACTTCCTCCACGCCATCCGCCTTGATCGCCTCCTCGATCATCTCCCGCACCCGCGCATTCATTTGCGCCAGATCCGGGGCGTCGCCCTTCGTTAGCTTGAACACGATGGACCTCACCGCGATGTAAAAGTGGATCGTATCCCGCTCCAACTGCGTGAAGGCGTCACTGTTGCAGCAGATGTCGTAGGCTGCCTTCATCCGCTTCACCAGGTACATGAACTGCTTTTCCTGCTTTTCGGTCACCTGGGCAAACTCCGCCGCCATGTTCAGGCAGTGAAGCTGTTTCAACGCATTCCCACTGAAGTACGGACTGGAATCGAATTTGTGGAACATCTTCCCCAGCAGGTCGAGCTGATCCTTCACGACAACCACCGCTTGCTGGATTTCCTCGATCGTTACACCATCACCGAGGTTCCCATACTGAGCCAGGGCCAGATTCATTTGCTTCTTGATCCCGATGTAATCGACGACCAGCCCCTTGTCTTTCCCGGCGTAACGCCGGTTCACCCGTGAAATCGTCTGGATCAGGCTGTGCCGCCGGATCGGCTTGTCGATGTAGATCGTATCGAGAAACGGCACGTCGAACCCTGTCAGCCACATATCCACCACAATCGCGATCTTAAAATTCGACTTTGCGTTTTTGAACTGCCGGTCCAACTCCTTCCGGTAGTCCTTCGTCCCAAGCATCTTGTACAGGGCTTCTTCGTCATCCTTGCCGCGCGTCATCACCATCTTGATCCGCGCCATCGGCTTGATCTCTCGCTTCTCCTTCTTCGTCAGCGTCGCGCCTTCCTCGCAAACCCTGACTTCGGCCCACTCCGGCCGCAGGGCGATAACCTCTTTGTACAGCATGTAGGCAATCTCCCGATTGCTGCACACGAACATCGCCTTGCCCTTGACCGTTGCCCCTTCACTCACCCGTGTCTCGTAGTGCTTCACAAAGTCCTCGGCCACCGCTTTGATCCGGTCGGGGTCACCAAGGATCAAGTTCATCTGCGCATTGGCCCGCTTGCTCTCCTCGATCGCATAGTCGCTGGCGCCGTCATCGGCGCACTGCGCATAATAGTCCTCGATCTCCTGGAGCTTGGCATTGTCCAGAAGCACCTTCGCAGCCCGGCCCTCATACACGATGCGCACGGTGATTTCGTCCCTCACCGACTCTTCCATCGTGTAGGCATCGACCACCTTGCCGAACACGTCCAGCGTCGCGTCGATGGGCGTACCCGTGAAGCCGACATAGGTCGCATTCGGCAGGGAGTCATGCAGATACTTGGCAAAGCCATAGCTCCGCTTTACGCCGTTCTCCGTCACCTTGATCTTCTGGTCCAGGTTCACCTGGCTGCGGTGTGCCTCGTCGGAAATGCAGATCACATTGTCCCGCCGCGTCAGCAGGCGGGTGTCCTCCGTAAACTTGTGGATCGTTGTCAGGAACACACCGCCGCTCACGCGCCCGTGCGGTGCCACGACATACTCCCCGTGTTCCTCTGCAGCCAGTTGGGCCGGCGCATCCAATCGTCGATCACCTTGGCCGTCCGGTTTGTCCGGAAGCTCAAACGGTCCGCGCAAACAGGCCCGCAACTCCTCCCGGCTCTCGACACTGATGATTTCTTCGTCGCCGATATACCCCTTGGCCGCGGTAAACTGCCGCGCAAGCTGGTCATCCAGGTCGGTCCGATCCGTAATCAAGACCAGCGTCGGGCTGGCGAAGGCCTCGCTCTTCATCAGCAGCCGCGAGAGGAACAGCATAGTGAAACTCTTGCCGCAGCCCGTCGCGCCGAAGTAGGTGCCGCCCTTGCCGTCGCCCTCCGGCCGCCGGTGTTTCTGGATATTAGCGAACAGCTTGCGCGCGGCGTAATACTGCGGATAGCGGCAGACGATCTTCTCCTCCCTCTTCGAGCTGTCCGGGAAGAAAATAAAGTTGTGGATCACGTCCCGCAGCCGCCCCTTGTCGAACAGCCCGTGGATCATCGTGAACAGCGAGTCGATACCGTCCCGCTCGATCTTCTCGTCGCCCGTGACCTTGCGCCACGCATAGAAGAACTCATAGGCCGCGAACAGGGAGCCCATCTTGTTGTTCACCCCGTCGCTGATCACGCACAGCGCGTTGTATTTCAGCAGCTCGGGGATGTCCCGCCGGTAGCGTGTGGTCAACTGCACATAGGCGTCATGGATCGTCGCCTCTTCCCGGATCGCGCTCTTGAACTCGAACACTACCAGCGGCAGTCCGTTGATATAGAGAATCCCGTCCGGTATCCGTTTCTCGAAGCCCTCAATCTCCAACTGGTTGACGAGCTTGTAGAGGTTCCGGTCGGCGGGGGAGTAGTCAATCAGGTGGATGAACAGGTCCTTCCGGCTCCGGTCCTCCCGTTTCAGCAGGAACCCGTCCGACACCATCTTCATGAACGCCTTGTTGCTGCCATACAGGTCCGACGCCGGCAGCCGCTCGATCTTGTTGATGATGAACTCGATCTCGCCATCCGTGATCCCGTCCCCGGCATAGCGCTCTTGCAGGTACGCCCGCAGGTCGTCCTTGATCAGGACATCTTCCGGGCCGCGTGCGATATCCGCGCCCGGGACATGGGGATAGCCCTGTTCGCCCAGCAGTTCGATGATCGCTTGTTCGAGTTGGGATTCGGTGAATTTCATTAAGCCTCCGCCCCACTCGTTGCTGAGGAAAACATCAGCTTATCTTGTCCCAATGCGGTCGGCTCTAAGCTCTCCATCTTTGTCATTCTGGAAAGCAGGACACCAGCCAGCCTATCCAATAGAGATATCTGGTCTCGGAATGCTCTGATATTCTCCAGAACAACTGAAGTGTGCCTTTGAAAGGTCTTCAGTATGCAGGCGTCAGGCTGTAGGACGGAAAATGAAGAGATCTCGGGGGCCGTCAACTGACCTTGTGCAGAGGCGGCATCATCGTAATAACGAAAGCCCTTGATAGCGAAATACAAGTAGCTCAAACTGAACTTATCTTTTGGAGTCACGGCTATCAGTCTGACAATCGGGACGAATGGTTCCAACCTCAAGACGGTATAACCAATGATCGCCCCCCTTGCTGAAACGGTTATGCTCGGATCTGTCACCCGTGCGCTGGATGTATATCCGTACAGCCCTTCATTCACTGTCGTATTTGAGTAAACAGGAATATTACATGTCTCTGTCTTGCAGGGAGATGTATCCTTTGGCCGATCACCTCCGGCCAAGATATTGGCAACGCTGCCGAGTGTGGTGTTATTCCACCCCTTCGGAATATCCTGCTCCAGAACCTCGTTGTACACCATTTCGCCGCCGCTGGACTTGTACGGCTGGCCTGCCAGTTCCGGCTTGCCGATCGATGCCGCGTACTCGGCGGTCATGGGAAACTCGAACTCGACGAACCACCGCCTGTAAATCGCCTGCGCCGCTTCCTCCAGCTTCTCGTTCAGCCGCGCGTTCAGCCGGATGCGGTCCACAACCGTCTGATACTCCTTCACAATCTCCCGCTGCTTGTCGATGGAGGGGATGGGCAGCTCGACATCGCACATCTCGTCCCAGCCAAACAGCTCGCGCACGCTGCCATGCGATTTGAATCTCGCGTACCGGTCAAACTCCGGGCGGCGGAACCACATCATCAGGTATTCCGGCAACAGTTTCTCCTGGTCGATGATCTCGAAGACGGTGTAGGATGTGGAAATGATGCACTCCGGCACTGAAAGCAGAGCGATTGATATCTTGTCGCTGTTTCGGGATGTAACCGGGCCGTAGGCGAACTGCTTCTCTCGTACAATTTTGTAGCGGGACATGTCCGTGCCAATGGTGTTAGCTATCGACGGAATAAACTCTTTCGATACGCTCACACCCAGAAGTAACGTCACACTTAGATTGCTGTTCTTCTCAACGACCTCACGGATGTACGGACCCAGCTTTTTATAAGTCGATCGCATAGCCCAATTCCCTGAACACCTTGAGGAGTTCTGCCCTGGAATCGGCTTCCTGCTTCAGCAGCTCAGCAAATTCACTCTGCAGGCTTCTCATTTTCTCGTCGAAGTCGATGTTTTCGTCGCGGTTCACAAACTCGATGTACTTGCTGGGGACCAGCGAGTAGTCCTTGGCGCGGACTTCCTCGATGTTCGCCGAGTAGCAGTACTCGAGCACATCCTCGTACTCATCGGCCGCGCGTTCCTCCTGCCAGGTGTGAAAGGTTTCGGTGATTCTTGCCCGGTCGTCATCGGAGAACTGGATGTATTTCTTCTCGAACGGCTCGCCCCACTGCCGCAGATCCATGAACAAAATCTCGTCTTCCCGGTCGCGGTAGTGCCGGCTCAGGTCGCCGTGCTTGACGGTATGCGCTTTGCGGTTCTTGTTGATGATCCAGAGGGTGACGCTGATGTCGGTGGTGTAGAACATGTTACGGGGCAGGATCAGGATCGCCTCGACCAGCCGGTTCTCGATCAGCTTCTTGCGGATGGCCTTCTCCTGGCCATCGCCCGAGAGCGCCCCGTTGGCCAGAATGAAGCCGGCCACGCCATTGGCAGACAGCTTGGACACCATGTGCAGAATCCATGCATAGTTGGCGTTGCCGGTAGGCGGCACCTCGTAACCCGCCCAGCGCGGATCATCGACCAGCTCATCAGACGCGCGCCACGCCTTCAGATTGAAGGGCGGGTTCGCCATGATGAAGTCGGCCTTCAAATTCGGATGCTGGTCGTTCGCGAAGGTGTCATCCGCCTTCACGCCCAGGTTGGCCGAGATGCCGCGAATGGCGAGGTTCATCTTCGCCAGCTTCATCGTCGTGGTGGTGCCTTCCTGCCCGTAGATGGAGACATTCTTCGTGTTGCCCCGGTGGCTCTCGACGAACTTCACCGACTGCACGAACATGCCGCCGGAACCGCAGCAGGGGTCGTAAATCTTGCCCTTGTAGGGCTCGATCAGTTCGGCGATCAGATTGACGATGCTTTTGGGCGTATAGAACTCGCCCTTGCCCTTGCCCTCGGCCAGCGCGAACTTGCTCAGGAAATACTCGTACACCCGGCCCACCACATCCTGCGACTTGTCGGCCAGCGTGTTGATGTTGCTGATGGTGTCGATCAGCGCCGCCAGCTTGCTGCGGTCCAGGTCGAGCCGGGAGAAGTAGTTATCCGGCAACGCGCCCGCCAGCGACTTGTTGTTCTTTTCGATGGTGTGCAGGGCGGTGTCGATCTTCAGCGCCAGATCGTCCTGTTTTGCGTTCGCCTGGATGTACGACCAGCGGGATTCCTCTGACAGATAGAAGACGTTCTTCATGGTGTAGAACTCCACCATGTCCACGAACTGCGCCTTGCCCTCGTCGATGATCTCCTGCCGCCGCTCCAGGAATTTGTCCGAGGCGAACTTCAGGAAGATCAGACTCAGCACCACATGCTTGTATTCCGCCGGCTCCACCGAGCCCCGCAGCTTGTTGGCCGAATCCCAGAGGGTTTCCTCAAAGCTTTTGCTGTTTTTCTTCGCCGTCTTTTTCTTTGCCATAAATATCCTTCCAAAGCCGTGCGAGATTCAGGTTGCCACGGTCTGCGTATTTCAGGGGGACAATTTACTTGATGAGAATCATGCAAACCCTCAAAGAAAGGAGCCTGCAACGCACTGCTATCTCACCGTTTAGTCGATAAACAGAAAGCTTGGAAACTCACTTGCGGCATACTAAGTTCTCCAAAACACAAGTAACTACAATGAGTTCCAAGACATGGCACATTGTAGCACCGTTATTTCTCAAATAGTATGATTTTTCCCGAGACATGAATTTCAGTCTCTCGCCAACAGGCACCAGGAAGGACAGAGATTTCGCTCGTTCTCCCCTTGGTCGCAGTTTGTTGCCATGCTGACGGCCCAGTTGTCGGTTCACAGCAGCCTGCGCGACGTGGTCAACACCCTTGGTGTGCAAGGCTGCAAGCCGTCAAGACTCAATTCTGGATCTCTCTCTACGCACATCTGGTCTTCTCGTTTCTGAGGTTCCAGTCAAAGCTCGGGACTTCGTTACAGCGTGTATTACGAATATTACAGATCAATTTGTTCGATCGGCGCGATTTGATGAGTCTGTTTCGACCGCCGCGCACTAACTATTCCAACCCACCTGACGCTGTTGAAACAGTTTTCCAGACTGCCCACAATTTCGGGGGAAGGTCAGACCGTTTCTTCCCCCCGCTCAACCCCCTTGATCTTCCCCCAATCTCAAGCTCATCGTTTCACCATAGGTGATCCAGTTCAGACAGACCCCCAGGACCTCCTTGTCGGGATAGATCGTTGCCAGGGCCTGGCGATAACAGAGCAGTTGCGGCAGGTGTTCGGCGAAACGGGCAACCCGATCCTCGATCTGGTCCGACTTGTGATCAATGATCCAGAAGCCGTCTTCCGTTTCGACCAGCAGGTCGATGAAGCCGGTCACCACACTCCCCTGCCGGTTCAACGCCAGAACCGGCAGTTCGTACTGAAGCGAAACCGGCTGGAAGTGTGCTTTCAACCAGTCATTGAAGGCGATCACCCGTTTCTGCAGAAGATTGAATTCCTCGGGCGAGAACGGATGGCGCACCGCCATCCGGATCGTTTCCAGGTCATGGCGGCCGTCCATCACCTCGTAGCAGCGGTGCAGAACGGTGCCGCGTTCATTCGCAGGCAGGTCGAAATCGATGTTCAGGCAGTCGGCATAACCGGCAACGTCGAGGTCCGCCGCAGAGACTTCCAGTTCCAGCCCGAGCCCGGACGGGCGGATGGTTTCGGGAATCAGTCCCTCCGGCAACGGTTGCGGTCGAATCGCGCGACGCCCCCATACCGGCAGGCTGTGCGTGGTCCCGGTTCCGGCGGCTTCAAACAGGGGGTGGCGATCCTTACCGACCTGGATGATTCGACAATCAAAGGCCTTGCCGCCGGTCACGATCCGGTTGCCGTCAACCTTGAGCCCCGTATCCTGCAGCAGCTGTTCAAAATAGCTGAAGCTCTTGCGCTCGCGGCCGTTGTCGAGATAGACCGGCCATTCGAGGATGACCTTTTCCCGGGCACGGGTCAGGGCGACATAGAGCAGCCGCCGGGCGCTGTCGATCGCTTCGGGCCACAACTGTTGACGGAACAGTTCGGTTTTCTCCGGCGCGACAAACTCCGGGTAGAAGTCGAGCCGGGCGTTGTCGAGGATCTTGTCGAGGTCGGAGAAGTCCCGGTAGTTGACCCGCACATCCGGCAGCAGACATTTGATATCGCTGTCGGCAGCGCAGACGGCCACCACCGGCCATTCGCGTCCCTTGGAACTGTGCCAGGTCATCAACTGGACCGCGTCCTCGTCCCGGACACGCGGATCCGGCTGGCCGTTCTCACGCTCGGCGCGGTCCTTGATCCAGGCCAGAAAGGTTTTTACATCACTGCCGTAGAAACCGCTGGCGGCCAGGGCATCCCGATTAGCGGCGGCGAATTCCCGCGCCTCTTCCTCGAAGCGCAGCAGATTGGCCCGGGCCTGTTCCCCGTCGGGCCAATCGGCAATCAGGCCATAGAGATTCAGCGCGGCAATGGTTTCCGCCAGCAATGAGGCCGGCAACTGTTCATCACAAGCGGCCCTGAGCGGCTTGAGTTTCGCCAGGAGGGGGTCACGCAGCTCCTCTTCCCTGATCAGGGTTCCGAACGCCGACGGCAGGGTTTCGGTGCCCAGTTCGGTGACACCGAGATAGAGCGCCGCGTGCCGGTCCAGGGGATCGGCGACGTAGCTGAGCGCGTGCCAGGCAATCTGCACGATCCGCGACTCGAACCAGCCCCCGGCCTCCATCCGCACCCTGACTCCCAGCTGCCGCAGGGCTTCTGCGTAGAGTTCAAGACGCTTGTTGGTCGGGCAGAGGATGGCAATATCCCCGCCCCGAATCGGCCGCGCCTTCTTCAGCTCCTTGTCCCAGACCCGGGTCTCGGGGTCATCCAGCAACACCTTGATGCGGGCAACCGTATGTTCCGCCCGCAGGTCGTTCCGGCTGCGGGCGGAGAACTCCACCAATTCGAGGGGGCCGAGGGCGGTGGGAAAGTCGGCTTTGGCTTGCAGGGGCGTGTAATCTGCACCGAACAGGCCGGCGCCGAGCTGATTGATCCAGTCCAGCAATCCCGGATGTGAACGCCAGTTGGAGGTCAGCGGAGTCACTGCGGCGGAATTCTGTTTCTGCAGTTCGGCAAGCAGCCGGGAATCGGCATCCTGAAACCCCATGATGGCCTGCTTCAGGTCACCGACGATCAGGGTTGGAATCCCGGCCCTGGCCAGGCTCCAGAGCAGAGCAAACTGCAGCGGGTTGGTATCCTGAAATTCATCGATCACCAGGCAATCGACCCGTTCCTGCAACGTGTCGAGAACGGCGGGATTCCGCTCCAGTATCTCCAGGGCCAGGGCCAGCATATCGGTATAGTCGACCAGCCCGCGGTCGGCCTTGCCGTTGGCGAAACGGGTCAGGGAATCCTGAGCGGCGCCATAGAGAGCGCTGCCATGCAGCAGGGCCTCTTCGAGGGGACCGGGGTGTCGCAGCAAACCCTCGGCCGCGGCAGTCACCGCCTCCGTCAGCTGGTCATAGGCCTCCGGCAGTGCATTGTGCGGGGTCGACTGCTGCAGAGTGCGCAAGCGGTTCCAGAGCCCCCAATTCTGCCGCAACTCCTCCGCGTGGCAGGCCCGCCGCAACTGCCGGTGGTCCTCCGCCAGCCTCCTTGCCACCCCGCTGGTCGACGCAACAACGGAAAGATCTTCGGGAAACTGCTGCAGCAGATCGGTGACCGCCTTTTGCAGGGCCGCGGCGAGTTTCTCCGCATCCTCAACCGGGCCGTAATGCTGTCGGACCAGGTCGGCGGACCACTGCGCGAGTTGCGGGTTGACCGCCGCCGGGCCGAGGGTGCGCAGGCGACGGATAACCTGCAGAACCCGCTCGCGGAACTTGTCTTCAGCCCCCTTGCCGCTGGAAAAATCCCAGGCATATCCGAAGCGGTTGAGATCCCCCATGATCGCTTCCGCCTTGTCGGTCGCGGCCAGCGCCAGGCGGATCAGAACCCCCTGTTCATCCTCGGTCAGCAACCGCGGCAGGGGATTGTATCCGGCGTCGAAAGCGAACTCGGTCAGAATCCTCAAGCCGAAGGAATGGATGGTGGAGATATAGGCCCGGTCCAGGCCGAGGGCGTCCTCCAGCCTCCCCTGCCTGACCAGTTCGGCCCTGATGCGGTCACGCAGTTCGGACGCGGCGGCTTCGGTAAAGGTCACGGCGACGATTTTGTCCGGGGAGATTTTCCGCTCCCGCACCCACGTTGCCAGCCGGGTCTGGATGGTATAGGTCTTCCCGGAACCGGCGCCGGCCGGGATAATGGTCAAGGGAGGCAGGCTCATGATTCTTCCTCCGGTAGCGGATGCATAAAGAGCCGCAGCAACGGACTGTTGTCAAGAGCGTAGAGTTTGATCCCGGCCTCCTTGTCGAACCGCTCCTCGTCATCGACCCGGTTCAATCGTACCCTCCCCTGCCGGACTTCAACCAGCCGCTGGCGGATCAGTTTGAGCGCTTCACCGGAGATGTCACCGGCCATCTCTTCAACCTCGTCCAGGGCGTCGTCCAGCCAGCCGTCGGTATCGGCCAGCACCACCTGATCATTGAGCAGGTAATACATCACCCCCACCTCTTTCGCCTGGCGGACCGCTTCTCCGGCATCAGGACTTTTGGCAGAGGAAACGCCACCGGTTTCGAGCATCAGGCGATAGAGGGAAGCCTGGCTGTCATAGGCCGCCGTCATCCTTTCCTTACGCTTTTTACTCTTGCTCTTCTTGTAATCGACCACATAGAGACGGCCGTCGGGCAGGCTGAGCAGCAGGTCGGCGGCGCCATGCAGTGGAAGATCATCAAGCCGGCCCTCAAGCCAGACCTCGGTACCGAGAATGCGGGCACCCAGGGTCTCCAGCAGACTGCGCCAACGCAGGGCCGCGACCAGGACTTCCTGTTCGAGATGGTTTCGTTCGACCTGCCATTCAGCTCCCAGCAGGAAGGGTTTGATGGTGCTGATGGCCTGCCTGAGCAGGACCGGCACCCGGCTGCGGATCGTTTCTTCGGCGGGAAGCTTGCTTCCGACCGGAAAAAGCCATTCAAAAACGGCGTGGGCGAGGGTTCCCCTGGACGCGACATCCAGGGTCTCGGGAGCCCATTCCCGCGGTTCCAGGCCGGCCCGGCCCATCAACCAGGCCAGCGGTGAGACCATCAGGATTTCGAGACGACTGGGAGACAGGGGATAGAGGCTGCCGTCATCACGGGTCTGCAAGGCAACCAGGTCGCAGCCGAGATCCAGATCCTCGGCCTGCAGGCAGCGTGGAACGACCGGCGTCGCCGGGGCGGCCAGCGCCAGCCCGCTGACCTTGTTCCGGCCGCTTTCGCTGTCCAGTTCGCAGATCAGCGATTCGGGCTCCGCTGACCCGAACAGCTGCGCCATAAAGGTCAGGCTGGTTGAAGGACCCATGCGCTTGCCGAAGGCATCACGGCGGGAGATGAAAAAACAGACTTCCTCGGCGGCAAAGGCAAGCTGTCTTTTGAACAGCCGGCGGCGCTTGTTCGCCCGGTCCGCCGCGGTCTCAAAACGGCCGGCGAACAGCTGCTTGAGCTGGTCCTGGTCCGTATCCGAAAAAACCGGGGAAGAACTCTCTTCCTGCGGATAATGTCCCGCATTGAAGCCAAGGACATAAAGCCTCCGTACCGCCCGCCAGGGTTCGAGGCTTTCCTGAAAAACAGCAATGCCCTGCAGCGGGACCTCTTCCTCGCCGTGGTCATGACTGACCGACGGGGCCGCCAGGGCGAGCAAAGAGTCCCAGGGAATCACCGACTGGCCGGCCATCCCGGACTGCAACTCCGCCAGCAGCTCCCTGGCCTGCTGAACAGCCACAGCCGGACCTTCTCTCCCGGCCAGGGACTGATCAAGTTCTTCCAGCAGCTGGAGCAGTTCGGGCGGGGATGCCACGCCCTTGACCAGCGCCGCAAGAAAGCTTTTCCCCTCCGGCGGCCATTCCATCTTCTCCAGCCGGAAATTTCCATCCATCACCTCCCGTCCCAGGTCACGGACCTCGGCAGATTCGGGCAGTCCCGCCAGCGGCAATCCCGCCAGGGCAAAGACCTCCCTGACCGCCGGGGCGTAACGGGCGTCATCAGGCAGCAGCAGTCCGATCTGATCCAAGCCCAGGCTGTCATCTTCGGCCAGGGCTTTCTGCACCATCCCGGCAATAACCTCGGCCTCCTGCAGATAGTCGCGTACCGCGAGAAACTGGACGGAAGGATCGGGTGGACAATCCTGCTCCACGGCCGTGAACAGGTTCCGCTGCAGAAACGCCAATCCGGCCGGCGGGTCGTCAAAACAGGGCGTTCGGCTCGTCTCATCCAGCAACGCCTGAAAGGCGTCATCGGGGGCAGAACCGGCATCGCGGTTCAGCTTGGCGACCAGGGCCTGCTGGCGGGGATTCAGTTCCGGCCAGCCGGGAATCAGCGCAACCGCAACAGTCCCCAGGGCCCGGCTGGCGTCACTGGAAAGCAGTTGCTCCAGAACCGCCAGCTGCGGAGGAAGCTGATGGCCGACAGCGTCCTGCAGGCGTACCAGGTCGGCCAGGTATCGTTCCCCCCGCGGGGAAAGCGCCGGGCAGCGGACCGCGTCCAGGGTTTGACCGGGCGCCAGGGCCGCAAGCAGCTGCTGCAGAACCCTGTCGAGAATCCCCAGGGTTTCAGACGGAGCCAGGGCCAGGCTTGGTTGCCAGAAAGCACCGTCTATTCCGGCAGCGGCCTCTCCGAGCCGAGCCGACCAGCTATCTGCGGGTTCGCTCAGGAGATAGGTATCCTGCGCCTGCTGAAGCAGCTCCGGCCAGGTTCCGACCAGAACCCCGGCGGCCGGTCGGCGCTCGGCGACCCGCCGCCGCAGGTAACGGGCGGATGTCCGGTCGGGACAGAGCAGAAAAGTCGTCCGTTTCACGTCAGGAATCCTCTTCGGCGTAGAGTTCACTCATGGAGCGAATCATGGTTTTGAACTCCTCACGCAGGGAGGCGGGAGCAAGCACCTCGACCCCGTCTCCAAACCCGAGCAGCCACCACCTCAACTGCAGGGTGTCGGGAACCGTGGCTTCAAGACGGATGAAACCCTCTTCACTGGTCGTGGTCTGCTGGTCTGTGCTGAGTGGGCTTTCCAGCAGATGGTAGCCAGCATCCCGAGCGAATTCGACCACCAGCCGAATCGTTTTTGCCCCGGGTGAAACCGGCAGCATCATCTCCCCCTGCTGCAGATAGGCATCGAGATCGAAGCCCACCGGCCGGGTCACGGGATCTTCCAGCAACTCTGCGGACTTGAAGCGATGCAGGGCCAGCACCCGGATGTCGGTGTAATCCCAGAGCGTCGCGACCAGGTAGACAACCGGCTCAGCGATCACCAGCCCGAGCGGATTCACCACATAGTCACGATAGTCCGTCTCTTCCCGGTTGCGATAGGCCCCGCAGAAACGCCGGTCGCGAAACAGGGCCTCGTAGGCGACTTCAAGGACTTCGGCCGGCAGTTCGGGCGCCAGTAGCGGCTGACTGCGGGAAATCGTTTTCACCTTGTCCGGCCAGCTAGCCGGGGCCTGCCCTTCAAGCTGCGCGAGGATATTCTTCGCCCGCTGCATCTGCGGTTGCAGGGAAGCGATGCAGGTTCGGGGCAGCAGCGGCGCGAGAAAGGTCTCGACCATGCGGAAGGTCAAGGCGGCGGTGGTGTCCATCCCCGGGACATCGAAAGCTTCGGCGTCGGCCTGCCAGGACCAGCCCGCCGGCTTGTTGCCATCACTGCAGAGCTGAAATTTCGTCGACAGCTTGTCCAGATCCCTCTGGATTGTCCGTCGGGTGGTACCGAAACCTTCTGCAGCCAGTCGCGTTTCGATATCGGCGGTGCTTATTTTGCGCGGATGGCGCGGGATCATGCGCAGCATGAGCCATTGCCGCAACAGTGTATCCATAGAACCTCCCGAGGGCGTGAACAGAAGATGTCACATCGGCCGCGGCTGAAACCAGATCGACGGTAACAGCAGGATCTCAAAAATATCTCACATTTTCCTCAGCCGGCAGCTTGAAATCGTTTGTTCGCATACCCATATTCTGCTGATTCGAAGCGACGGGACGCGTCGCATAAGATCCATATGAACTTTCTTACGGACCAGTGTCTGATGCCCCATGTGACACTATCTGTCGCGGTTGTCGATTTTGAGAATCCCTACGGCAGGAGCTTCAAATGTGATGAGGAGCCAGTTTCCGGGGGCTGAAGCGAAATTAGCCAGTCGGCCAAATCCGCTGACTTATGGCTGCCATTCTGGCTAAGGCTGAACAGAAGGTCTTCCTGGCGTGGCTGCCCAAATACCATCCTGTAGAGGGCCAATCCCCGTTTAAGTCGCTTGAGCTTTCCGACTTCCTTGCTGTAAGGAAGCAGGGGTATGCGGCGCTCTACTCGCGCAGAGCCTTCTTCGAAAATCCAATACGGGATGAGATCTGAGTGTCCATTCGATTTACTTTGCGACGCAATCTGAAAAAGGGTCTGCCACGGGTCACCTCCTTGGTGAGCTCCAGAAAGGGCCGCCAAACCATATCGTTCAGCAATATTCTTTCTGACCGCATGCCCTTTGTATCGATGGACCCGGCCTTCGCGTTGTTCAAGGTCGACAGGATTTGATGGCAGGTTCCAATGCACCACGGCATGGCACCACGTATGGAAATCCAGTCCTTCCTGGCCAATTGAAGTCGAAGCCAGGACGAAAGGACGAAACGGGGAATTGAAGGCGTCCCGAACAGAATCGGCACGGACGAGAGCTTGATTGTTGTCATCCCGAATATCCCCAAATCGGAGAGCGAAGCGACAACGGGTATTGAAGTCATCAATGACAAACCCATCTTCCGATACTTTGATTTCGTCTATCCGAATTTGAGCAGTCCGCAGAGACAGTACCGATTGGATACAGTCGGCGATCCCAGCAACCTGTTCTAATGGTGAGTGTTCCTGGAGTCCCAACGACTCCTTGAGGACATGCACATATTCGTCGAGGACGGCTTGAAGGTTGCCATCGACGCCGTACTGAAGCGTCAACCGCCAATATGTATCCTCCCCGGAGCCGCGTAGCATGGCAATCGTCTCAGGCATGTTGAAAAGAGAGCGAAAGCCGGATGCAATCCTGGCAGATGCGGACAGAAGATTCGGATCATACGGGTCCAAGTCATCCACGATACGATGTAACACTCTTAATGCGCAAACGCCGGGACCCGCGAGCGCAAGATCACAGAGCACGTCAACGAGGTCATCTGGTCTTGGACCAAGAGGTATCTTCCCCTCCGCCATTTTGATCAGTAGATCGATATGATCTTTGAAGCGGGTGCCTGCTTCATGGTCCGGTGTTGCCGCTCGCCATCCCGATTCGCTCTTGCACCACTCAAGTAAACCATTTTTGGAATCAAGGAGTATGGGTGCCGCCCAGTACCATCTTTCGTCGGCACGTGAGCCTGCACCAGCATCCGGTAGACTTTTGAGAAGGCTACGGCAAATCGCCTTAACCTCATTTTTCATCTCTTGCGCAGGCAATGGTCCTCCTCCACGGCTTAACGAGATTATGAGGGGATCAATAACGGTGGCAAGAGTTGGCGATGGTAGCAGCCAGG
This sequence comes from Geothermobacter hydrogeniphilus, assembly GCF_002093115.1. Classification (NCBI taxonomy): domain Bacteria; kingdom Pseudomonadati; phylum Thermodesulfobacteriota; class Desulfuromonadia; order Desulfuromonadales; family Geothermobacteraceae; genus Geothermobacter; species Geothermobacter hydrogeniphilus. Next base: position 17,012 of record NZ_NAAD01000024.1, read on the forward strand.
CGATAACTGGCATGCCGGTCAGGCGATTGTCATTCGAAGTTACTGCAAATCTCAGGAGTGGTTTTATCTTATCATAGAGGTTGCTGTGCGAAACCGAAGTACCGGTGAGCATTTTCCGTTCGGCTTCGTAGGAGCAGATTGAAGCAATCGCATCCGGAACGACACTCCAGGAGGAGAACACCAAAGCCTTGGTCAAGCCGTCTTTGCCTTTAAAAACGCCACCAGGCTTGGCATACGGCATGGACGGCGGCATCCATAATAATTGCCACATGCCCTTATCAATCGTGTCTTCAAAAAGGACGCGCATCCTTGGATTGGCCGGGTCGAGCGTGCTGTAACTTTCAAACTTCTCTTTAGTCAGCAATTGTCCATTCGCCGAAGATAAAGCGCCTCGAAGCTCATCCGAAGGGGACTCCAACTGCGCGTCCAGCTTATTCCTCAATTCATAATGCTTCAGGAAATTGATCAGATATGGTGCGGACTTCCAGTATTCAATAGGTTCCCCCGCTTTGACGCAGATGGCGACTTTATCGACCATCGCCGCATGGTAAAGGTCTTCTGGCTTGATAGGGGTCACTCGTTCAGTTTCGGTCAGCATTGAGTTGTGATCCTGAGTGGTCATGACCCGCTCTGTTCGGCACATTACTTTGAGAAGGGCTTTCTCAAGCTCTGCCTTTTTCCCCGGGAGACACTGCGAGCCTGAAGCACGAGCGTGGAGCGTAGTGCGGTGTTCAGCCAAAAGTTTCTTAACCTCATCAACCCTGGTTGGATCATTAAACAGGAAATTCAGAGTTCTTATGAAATCAGGATAGTGATCATCCTCGTCCGTTTCCTGGTCGAGCGTGAACATTTTGTAGGGGGTCGCGGACAACAGGAGTACCCGGACGTCAGGATATTCGAAGAGTGCGGTCGCCAGCATTGAGGCATCGTCGTCGCCATCCAGCAGATGTTTGAACCGCTGGAACTCATCAAGAATGATCAGGTCCGGCTCCAATGCGAAAAGGCACACCGAGGCCAGCATGCTTCTGAGTCTGCCAATAAGGCTGTAGCGTAACTCATTGAAGTCGCCATCAATGTTTTCCTTATAGCGTCTGAAATACCAGCAACATTCTTTAAGGTCAGTATAGAGGTCTTGGTCTTGTCGTACTTTTTTCCGAAATGCGACTGCTAAGTCCCTATCCAGCTCCCACGTATCGGATACTCCGACTTTAGCCCTCCAACTGTCCTTTCCAGCGGTCGCTTGTAACATATTGAGTAAACCATTTTGGTACCTTCTTTTCCGACTGCCATGTGCCCAAGGGAGATCCCATAGCATTTGATAGAGAATAGCCCTTTCATCCATATGACCACCTCGGCTGCGAGCATGATCAAAAGCAGTCCCCGGAGTAAGACTGATAAAGTTCACCCTGTTTTTCCGAAGTGACCGAACCTGTCTTGGAAGGTACGTAAGCCGCGTGGCGATTGAAAAACCGTCAGAGTCACTGACATTGAGCCGATTGATATTCTGAGTTGCGATTGCAGCATTGGAACAGATGTAGATTACATCGATCCGGTCTACCTGGTCCTGCAGGTGTTCCAGGGTCTTGGCAATGACTCCCCTGGCAACAAGCGTTTTCCCAAGTCCTACCTCATCGGCAACCAGGAAGCGGGAGGTCGAATCATCGCCATAGAGCCTCCGGAACACGTACTCCACGGTCCTTCTCTGGAAATCTTTTAGCCCTGACATGGCATGCCTTGATGAAAAGTGGTTGCTATGCATCATGCCCTCCGATGGCAGATTCAAAAACTGACCAGAGATTCAAAAAGTTCTCGGGGATAATGGCATTCTTGCTCCCCTGTGATAGCTCACGCACCAGTCTCGAGATTTCGGCAAGCCGCTCAGGGTGTCGGCTGTAAGTACGGGTCATCTCTTCAAGCAGTGGAATATCTTCTCCAGCGGCCAATCGAGACAACCATCTGGCCACCCCGGAACCGGTGCCGGAATCAAGAGGCCCGGCCCCCGAACCATCACCCAGCAAGAGCAACAGGTATCGAATGAATCCATCCTGGTTGCTGATGACGGTTTGCAAGATGGCAGAGTTACGCTCAGCAGGGATTCCTACCACCGGAAAGTTCAGTACAAACCGAGCAGAAACCTCTGGATGGCTGGTCTTGAGCTCAAAGGCTATAAGTCCCGTCACGGATGAAGCTGAAAATTCACCAAGTTTGACCCCGTCAGTAACGCCCTCCGAGATATTCACCGCAAAATCACGTGTAACGGTTATAGGCCAGGCAGTCGCGCTGACAATCCCATCAAGGGATGGTATCTGCCCTATTAGCGTTAAGGCCCACAAATTCTCCTTCAACGCGTTCCCGCATTTTAGGGAGAGTTCCGCTTCGGACATAACGGATCGAGCCTTCTCGATAAGTTCCTCAGCCTGCTGCCTTTCTGTATCGATTTCAGCTTCCTTGGTAGCATCGAAAGTGACGAGATATTCTCCCATCCCATCGTCACCCAATAGTTCATCAATGCCGCCAACTTTACTCCTTCTGCCGGCTAGAGAAACAAGTATCTCGCAGTTTTTTTCGGACATAAGAGCGGCATTGGTAGCGTTTGCCGATCCTACGACAATCTCGGTGTTCCAGCCTTTTTCAAACAGATATGCCTTTGCATGGAGACCGGTTGCCAGAGGTTGATCAGTAGAGTTGTCTTCCTCGCCATCCTCGGTTTCCGCGGCCTCGTCCAAATGAAGGCACTGTGAAAAAAGCTCAATAGTGTCTTTCTTCAGACCAGATAGAGACTCCGGCCTTGAAATAAGCGCATCAGCAGCCTTGGTTTGCTTTATCAAGGCTTGAAGGGCTTCATCGGAGCAAAATGGTGAGATTACAGCCATACGATTCGCAACCGGCGGTTCCCACTCAAACTTTTTAGTTCCTGGAAGATAAAAGGCGAGTTCGTCAAACCCTTCGGGAAGTTCCCACTGGACTCGATGTATTTCGTCTGAAAATCTATTTACCTGGTCAAGTCTTTCCCTTTCTATCTCTCCGGTAGTCAGGCCAGGAAGTGACTTGAAGAAATACGCAAGAGGTTTGTTCAGCTTTGCCTTGCGCCCTCCAATCGTGCCTTCGAGCTGAAGCGAAAGGTCCCACGATTTGTCTGTGGTCATGTTCCTGGTCAGAATAACCAGTCGATATATCAAGCTATGTCCATCCGGAGTAACAAAACGAATTACCCAGACTTTCGGATGGAAGACACCACCGCCAGGAGCCCTTACCTCGACAACCATCTCCTCCAGAAAGCCAAACAACGGGTTCGGCTTGGCGATCTGGGGTACTTGAATCCGGCCTTTTTGCACGTACACGGTAATCCGCTTTGAATATCTGCGAATGGCCTCAAGAACAGACAGGGGATCGGGATCTGTCTGACCATCTGCGGCCATCAAAGCCAAGTAGACAGGTACTTCAAGCAGCAACGCCGGGTCCATTGAAAAAGTGGTTGCAATGGCCTCATCGAAGACCATTCCCGGTGGAGGGGTCAAAGCAGAGGTATAAAGGCTTCGGAAGTTTGGATTCAGCATTTTTCCTCCCGATTCATGCCCTGGTACAGATCGTTCAAAAGAACTTTTACATTCGGCCAACGGTAAACCAGCTTCCCGACGCCAGAGTATCCACCCCACTGCTCTAGCGCTCTCTGATTTCTGAACCGAGATCGTGTGCCTTTAAGTTTCATCTCCCTCCTTTTGACCAGATTTAGAGCCTCGGCATTCGAAAGGAGGGCTTTGGGGGATTTTCGGATATGCTCGATCCACTGTTGAACAAATGATCTCGTTTGTGGGGTGATGGTGTGCCCATGGCCAACGGTCAACTCCCAAAGGCGCTTTATCGACCAGGAGCGAATTTCATCCAACGGGATGCTCGCCGTCCACTCAGAGAAGCTTTTCCGATGTTTGGCGACAAGATCCTCATGGTTTCTAAGTTGAGCGAGTTGGATGTTGTAGGACAGTACCGCACCGTGCATCGTCTCCGAGAAGAGTCTGGCGTGAGTCAGCAACTCTTTATGTTCATCGGAAAAGCTGCCGTAATCCGGAGGTTCCCACGGCGCATTGGTGTCAGCAGGCTCGCAGTGCAATGTTAGGAAGGACAATAGACTATTTGGGCAACTAACCTGAATACGATCCCGGATAAATTCAGCCTCTTCCCTGGATAATGCGAAGTCTGCCTTTGCCGGAAAACTATCTGGCGGAGCGGGCAACCTCGGATGCCAACTCAGCCCGGCCATTCTCTGCTCAACATCTATGTCGTCGCCCCGCGCTTTGGCGTCTTTTTCGAGAGCTTTCAACGCATCTCGCCGGCGGTAGATTTCGTTGATGCGTCTATGGTATTCGTCCTGCGAGAATGGGGTGAGGCGTATGCCCCAGACGCCTAGACCGGCCCAGTAAACAGAGCTGGGCAGCCGTTTGAGCTTTTTGCCAGCTGTCTTACCAAATACGCCAGCTTGATCATCGGAATCCATCAGTGGCTGAACCAGATCTCTCTCCAGCTTGTCGGCCTGGATTGCAAAACTCTCCACAGGCACTCGCTTCTCTTCCAGGGCCTGATATATCCATGGTACAAAAAGCATGTAACGAAGGCGCGTCTGGATCGTACTTGTCCCGGGAAATAGTTGGTCTGCAAAGCTGTCTCGCACGGAGCCAAGTCCGAGTTCGTCACGGCTTTCCTTTTCCTGAAAAAGGGAAAGAATGCGAAGTGTACGTTCCCTCGCTTTTGAGTCATGATCAATCCAAGTCAGATTTGATACCATATCAATCGTACTTCCTGGCAATGACGCGTCACATGCAGTGACAGCACAATTAACTCACGATTGTTTGTCATAAATAACCAGCAGGTTCTTGAGAAGTTGCATTTTACGCATCCTCCAAACAGACAGATGCGATGCCAATTTCCCTGTCTTCATAACACACACTTGAGTCATAAGGCGTTGGCGAAATATGAATTGTCAAGGAAGATCCGGATGGCTCGCAGTCCTCGGTGACCTCTGCCTCTGTTTTCTCGCCAGCCAACCTCAGATACTTACTGGTTGTCTCTTCATCTAAAATTATTACTAATTTCTTGCCCATTCCTTCACCACCAAAGATAGTTTTTTTCAAAACATCCAACACCAATAAACAGCAACAAAAACACAACTGGCTACAATAAGTGCTTTTTTGTCTGCCTTGCTCTAATTTTTACAATCTTCTTTATCGGATCTATTTCATATTTGTAGACTTCAAACAGCCAGTCATCGAATCGCATCGCACTGTAAAAATTTCCAGTACATGGATCAATAAGTTTTTCAATCTCATTTGCGTCCATGGACAACTCAGTTGCAGATCCATCAAAATCCTTAAAATGAACCTGGATTTTATACTCGCCTTCATTTCGAAACAACTGGATATACTCAGGATATTTCATCTGTCATCCTCTCTGGGGAGCTTTGATACTTCCCTCTCAAGCAAAGCACGCATTGACGCCACCTCGTTCAGAATCAGTTCCATGCTTCGACTCAGCCGGTGATCATCTTCAACCTCGATCAACCTAACCCCGAAGTTCCTGCCGGCAGAAATCGGAACCACCTCGTCGTTGACGCCATGGATAATCACGGTGGGCGGTAACCCTTCCGCTTTCAAGCCGACGGCCTCGTCGCGATGCAATGCCGGGGCACAGAGAATCATCCCGGCAACAAGCTCGGGCGCGCGCCGTTCCAGCAACAGGGCCATCAGTCCTCCCATGCTCGAACCGACAACCAGAAACGGCCCTTTTTCGTCCCGCAGGGTGTCGAGAATCACGACCAGGCGTTGCTCCGCGTCAAAGATACCTGTGCAGTCCGGGGCCAGAACGTCCCCGAACCTGTTCTTCAGTGCCTGGTACTTGCTCCCATGGGGGCCGGACTCAAGCCCGTGCAGAAAAAGAATCTTCATTTAGAACCTCCTGTCTGACCCGCAGAATGACCCTTTCTCCGCGTAAAATAGCTCACATTTTCTTCAACCGACAGCATGAAATCCGATCGGCGAAACAGCGGAAAATTCATTTTTCGCTTCAACCTCCTGTTGAAGAAGCTCAATAATGGTGGCGTGGTCGTTCGCGCAACCGAGATAACCGACTTTTTTCTTCACGACAACAAAATCTCCCGGAGTGAGGTTGCGCAGCGAACCAGCCTGTCGAATATCAAGTGCCAAACCGAAGAACCGCTCAAAGGCCCTGCAGACCTCCTGCTGCCCCAGGTAATCCAGATGGGTTTTGAACGTGAAGCGGCGCATTGAGGCCGCGTCGAGATGTTCTTTCAGGTTGGTGGTGCAGGCGAAAGGCAACGGGTGCTGTTCCATCCAGGTCAGCATCTCGTTGACCTGGGAGACCTCCCAGCCGGCTTTGGCGTAACGCCGATCCCGCAACAGCGAGTCGGCCTCGTCAAAGACCAGAAAACTCTCACTCTGCAGGGCTTCGGCAAACGCCTCGGCAATCTTCTGCTCACTCTCCCCGACCCACTTGGACAACAGATCGGACGCTCTTTTCTGCAGAACCGGCATGCCCATTTTCCGGGCCAGGAAACGGATATAGGCCGACTTGCCGGTCCCCGGCGGACCATAAAGGCAGAGGGAAAAATCTTTCCGCTCCGCGCAGGAGAGGTTTGTGGCCAGGGTATCAAGGTCGCAGTCCGCGACAACCAGGTCCGGGTCATAACCCTCGCTGGGGGCCGCCGTCTTTAATGCCGCCGGCCCTTTCATGGCACGGATCAGGCTCTGGGTGGCGAACTGGAAGTCATCCATGCCGCCTTCAGAAAATTCGGCAAAGCGGATGGCATTCTGTACAATGGCGGGGGAGACTTCCGATTGTGCCAGCTTTTCCAGGTCGGTCTCAGGCAGAGAAATATTCTGCCGATCGAGCTGGCGTTTCCAGACCCGCTGGCGCGAACGTTGTGACGGGATCTTCATTTCAACCGCCAGCGACATCCGGCGAATGATCGATTCATCGAGACAGGATGCTTCGTTGATGGTCCAGATGGTCGGAACCGGGTTGTTCTCAAACAGGCGGTTGATGAAGACCTTGGAACCGGCCTGAAGTTTCCCGCCGAACAGCCGGGCCAGTCCCGGAAACTCGAAGAGGTCATCCATCTCATCGAACAAAAGCAGACTGCCGCCCTGGTAACGCAGAAGATTCTGGGCCAGTTGAAAGCCGGCAAGACGCTCCTTTCGGTTCGGTTCCGCCCCCTCTTCGTCAGCTTCGGCCAAGGCATAGAGGTCGAGCCCCAGTTCCGCAGCGAGAGTTTTGCAGAATTCGGTCTTGCCGGTCCCCGGGGGACCATAGAGAAGGATGTTGATCCCCGAGGCCTGCCGTGAAACCGCTGAGCGGATAAAGGTGGCCAGCTTATCGCGAACCGGGCCGAGATGCTCAAAATCCCGCCATTCATGATGGGCCCTGGCGGGATGTCCCAACAGATGAGTCTTCAGGTCCTCGTCACTGACCAGGCTCTTTTGTAAGGCGGTCAGCAGCAAATCCGGGACATCGTAATGGTCATCAATGTCCTTGCCGTGGCGGGTCGGCAGGCGCAACAGTCCGGCCGACATCAAGTGGCCGGAGGGCGTCAGAACCTTTCGCAACTCTTCAGGACGGGTTCCGAGACACGAAGCACAGACTTCCACGATCCCCATGTTGAGCCGAGTCAACTCGTTCAGCAGGCTGTAGAGGGGATCGCAAAGGCGATAGTGAACCAGAAGTTCGAGGAACTGGGCTTCCAGGGCCGAAAGCCTCATTTCGGCAACCAGGGGATGAAGAATCCGCTCCAGCTTGCTTTCAACGGCTGACGCAACGTCCTTCTCCCGTTCTGCAAGCTTGGCGACAATAGCCTGCTGGGTTCGCAGGCGCAGTTTTCGTGATCCCTGCTTATCGTGAAATGCCCGCCTGAATTCGTCCAGCAGTTCGAAGAAAGTATCGTCGTTTTCAGGCAGGCCGAAAAAAGCGGGAGAGCATTCAAGGGCGCTGCATATCTCGTCCAGCGCGGCCTGGGAAAAACCGGGTTGTTGCAGCAGATTTCGCAGATAACCGATCACTCGCTTCTGCTCACAGGATTCTGTCATGGCATCTCCTCCGTAACTTTCCGCATCTTGGGGAGAAATAAACCACAGGAGTACGACACACGATGTCGCACAGGGGTCGTATCTTGAAGAAAACCGGGTGACATTCGAACCCAACCGGGCCACCCGGCCGGGAGCCGGCGTCCCGGATAAGACTTCCAATCAGGCGACTCCGGCCACACTCCGTTCCCAAGAATCCATGGAGGGTGAAACGATATGATCAGCTTCCGCACCAGCGAAACCGATCCCCTGCAGATCAGCACCATCGCCCTGCCCTGGCTTCCCGGGCGCATCGGGTTGACCCTCTGTCCCGGGAAAAAGGGCGAGAGGACCTTCGGTGGCTGCTGGAACCGGAATCTTGACACCGACCTGGCCGCTGTCCGTGACTGGGGAGCCCGGTGCCTGGTCACGCTGCTTCAGGAGCAGGAACTGCGCATCCTTGAGGTTGAAGACCTGCCGACCGGAACGGAGCGGGCCGGGATGGACTGGCTGCATCTGCCGATCCGGGATCTTGATGTTCCGAACGAGAACTGGCTGCAGAACTGGAAACGGGAAACCGGTCCGGAGTTGCGGGGGCGCCTGCTGCGGGGTGAGCGGATTGTCATCCATTGCCGGGGCGGCCTGGGGCGCAGCGGGCTGGTCGCCGCGCTGATGCTGCGCGACCTCGGCATCCCGCCCGAGGATGCCATCCCCATGGTCCGCCGGGCGCAACCCGGTGCTGTCGAAACACCGGAACAGAAGGATTTCATCCTTCGCTACCGTCCCTGGGTCGGCAGGCAGGCGTTTGGGCATTTCCACGGTTGCCTGCTTGGCGGCGCGGTCGGCGACGCCCTCGGCTGGCCCATCGAATTCTCCAGCCTGGAAACAATCCGCTCCGTGTATGGAGCGGAGGGCATCACCGCCCCCGTGGCCAACACCCGGGGCAGGGTCGAAATCAGCGACGACACCCAGATGGCTCTTTTCACCGCGGAGGGACTGCTGCATGGTCACGTCGAATGGTGCGCCGGCAGGAAAGACGCCATCACCCGCCAGGCACACCGCGCCTACCTGCGCTGGCTGCACGCCCAGGGGGAAGAGCTTCCCGAAGGAAGCCGGGACTACCTCATCGGGGGCCACCTGCTCCGATATCCGGAGATGTTCGCCGTAAGGGCGCCGGGCGGCACCTGCATCACGGCGCTCAAATCCGGCCGGGTTGGAACCATGGAAGAGCGCATCAATGACAGCAAGGGCTGCGGTACCGTTATGCGAGTCGCTCCGGTCGGCCTGTTTGCCGCATCCCCGGAACTGCTTTCCACTCTTGCGGAAGATGAAAGCAACGAAACGGCCTTTCGCCTCGGCTGTGAGATCTCGGCCATCACTCACGGTCATCCGACCGGCTGGCTGGCCGGCGGCTACCTGGCCCTGCTGATTTCCCGGGCTATCATGGGCGACTCCCTGGACAAGGCCACGGCCGTGGCAGACGCAGAGCTGCTGCGCTGGCCGGAGCATGAGGAGTGTGTGACAGCGATTCGCAAAGCCTGGCGGATTTACGGAGAAACCGGGAACACCCCCGGCCCGGAAGCCATCGCCCGGATCGGCGAGGGATGGGTTGCCGAAGAGGCCCTGGCCATCGCCCTTTATTGCGCGTTATGCTACCGGGATCATTTTGAAAAGGCGGTGCTGCTTTCCGTCAACCACGGCGGCGACAGCGACAGCACCGGGGCGATAACCGGAAATATCATGGGAGCCCTGTTGGGGGATCGCGCCATTCCGCGAGAATGGACAAAGGGACTGGAACTGGAGGGCTGTATCGGAAAGATGGCCGGGCGGTTATTTGTCGGGCCGTGACATTGGGTCCGACTGCAATTAAATCAAACATTTCTTGGAGAAATTATGGACATGGAAAGAGTGTTAAAAAATGAATTCGAAAACTGGATTGTAAACTATTGTTCAAAATACAGAATCGCCGATAAAAAGCTATATTCTGCCGTTCCTAAAAAAACTTGGCACAACTCATTGAACCAATTTTTAAAAACAGAAGCCGACGTTCAATGTAAATTCGGTGGATATCTTGAACTAACTTTCATGAATAAGAATCCCACTGAATATACTGTGCATTCTGAATTGCCGATCTACGATAAATCCTTTGGCTCTCATGGAATGCGAGTCGATCTGGCAATTACAGAAGTTACAGATCCATGCATCTGGCTGAATGAGGACGACATCCGAAACTCTTTAACTGCTGCAATAGAAGTGAAATACGAAAACTATCGCTATCCGTATGAAGAATTTGATAACGGACGAATTCGTCGTGATATTGAAAAATTAGCAACATTGACACCTGAAAATGGATATCACCAAAAAATCATCAAAATTATGCTCATTATGGTTGAAAACCCTGATTTTGACTCCGACAGAATCTCTGTTCGGGAGACAATAACGTTGGCCAGGGAAGCCAACGTAAGAATTTTTTCGAACATCACTCAACTAATGTGCTGATTCAGTTCTCTATAAATCTGTGGATAATTTTTTAATTGTATGCCGATTACTTCTTTTTCGGAATCGGCAATTCCTCAGGATGTGATTGTTTTTCTGAAATGGTCGCTTATAAGTCGATGGTCTCACGGAAAGGAATGGGATGGTGATTGCCGTACTGCTTGAAGACCCGCCGGAACACCCCTTTTCTTGACGGTTGCCTGGGTCTGGCCTAGATTTTTTTGTGGGAGAAGTCAGGCCCCCAGCAGCTTTGGGCGTATTGTCGGGGTCAAGGCATCGGCACTCGGGGAAGGCTTCTTCCGCATTGTGAAGGGAACATGGGCGTCAATGGGGGCCACCCCGCCTACTGGGCGTCCGTGGATCGAGGTTGTGGACCGGCCCGGTCAGCGTCCTTTCATCAGGCGGGGTGACAGCAGGAAGGACAGCGGGGTGGTATCAAGCCCTGCCGTATCACTTTATGGGCAAACAGCCCAAAAGGCTTCCTTCAGTGACCCTTCTTTCAACGATTAAATGTCCCATTAATGTGGATGACATCAAGGCTGGAAAAGGTGACCGGCCGGTCTGAATTTGCAATTTGCATTTTTTGCATATTGCTTTTTTTTCGTCGAGCTCGCCCTCTTCGAAAACATTGCTGATATGGCGTGATATCACCGGCTGATGTAGGCGTCATGGAGGGGGGAGGGCACAGAATGGGCACAAACGAAAAACGGGTTGACCGGAAGACCGGTCAACCCATTGAATTTCCTGGCGCGCGATATAGGATTCGAACCTATGACCTCTGCCTCCGGAGGGCAGCGCTCTATCCAGCTGAGCTAATCGCGCACGGGGGGTTTATATAACGCATAGCGGGGCAGATTGCAAATGGAAAAAAGGGCAACGAAAGATGATGTTCGATCTGTTATAATCGCCCCGCAACCCAAACCCGCGAGGAGCCTGATGCGTCTGCTGCTGATCATCGTCTGTCTGCTTCTTCCCTGTCTGGCCTGGGGAGAGTCGAGCTACCAGATGGTCAAGCTCACCGACGGCGTCTACGCCGCCATTGCCAGAACCGGCAGCCGCGCCACGTCGAACGCCCTGCTGGTGGTCGGCAGGGATAAAGCGGTGGTGATCGGCGCCCATTTCACCCGCGAAGCGATCAATGACCTGGTGACCGCCGGTGCCGCTGTCACCAGCACCCCGATCCGCTACTTCGTCCTCGCCCATCATCATCGCGGCTACAGCCACATCGACTTCGACTTCCCCCCCGGCAAGGAAGTGATCATGTCGTGGCAGACCTGGCTGGCGGTCAGCTCCGAAAAACGCGAAGTCGATTTCCCGGTCATTTTCTTCCGCGAAGGCATGACCCTGAAGCTGGGCAGGAGAAGTCTGATCCTGACCAATGTCGGACCGGGACACACCAACGGAGATGTCGTCGCCTACCTGCCGGAAGATAATGTCCTGTTCACCAGCGACCTGCTCTACACCGACAGTGTCGGCTATATGGGAGACGGGCACATGCGGGAATGGGTGCTGGCCCTCGATTTTCTGGAGAGTCTGCAGGCCAAATACGTTGTTCCCGGACAGGGTCCGGTCAGCCGCAGCAGCGACATCCGCGATTACAAGAACTTTTTCAAGGACTTTCTGACCGCCATCATCAACCATATCGAACGCGGCGACAGCCTGAAAAAAACCCTGCGCACCTTCGATCTGCCACAGCACCGGGACCGCAAAGGCTACAAGCAGTTCATGCAGACCAACATCCGCCGAGCCTATCTGCAGTTGCGTGAGCAGGTCAGCCCCAAAAACTGAATCAGCCTTTCCCTTCCTCATCATGGTAGGTCCGCCGCAACAACAGACAGAGGCCGCCGGCGACCAGCAGCAGGACAATGGCGATCCCTCCCCAGAGCTTGCGCTGACTGAGATCCGAACGAATGCCGGCCACTTCGGTCGCAACCTTCCCGAGGGATTTCTGCACCGCCGCGGTGCCCTGATGAACCTTGTTCACATCAACGGTATGAAACAGCCGGTGAAACTCGTTGCGCTTGGCGAACACCTCACCACGCATCTTCTTCACTGATATCCCGAGCCGGCGCAGGTCGGCCAGGTCGCTTTCCAGACCGGAAATGATGTGGTCGGTATCGGCCAGGGCCGCCTTGATCCTGGCGGCACGTTCAAAACTGTGACAGCGGGTGCAATCCTTGTCATTGATCAGGTCGGGGCTGGCCTTGACGACGGCATGGTTGCCATGACAGGTGACACACTGCGGTCCCCCCTTGCCGAGGGCCCGGCCGTGCTTGCTGGCCAGGTAATCATCCTTGACCCCGATATGGCAACGACCGCAGAAGGCGGGAATCTCGGCTTTTTCCGGAGCACCGCGAAACCCCCGTTCAGGACTCATGGCCATGGCGAAATCGGTCGGGTCGCCACCATGACAGTCATGACAGGAAATTCCGTTCTGCCGGTGAATGCTCTGTTTCCAGAGACCGACCGGCGCCCCGAGACGCCCTTCCATCCCGCCGTGACACTGCAGACAGACCGTCTCCCTGGGAATCGTGGGAGCCTCTTCATCGGCGGAAAAAACCGGCCCCGGCAACAGGAGCAGCAGGCATCCGGCCAACAACCATCCTTTCGCGTGCATCATGAGTAGCGCCCCCAGATTGAGATGCCGATCAGCAACAGCAGACCGAGTACGTAACAGGTGACGAAAAGCGGCCGCTTTGCCGGACGACGTTCCTCTCCCCGATCAATGAACGGCAACAGGGCGAGAAAAGTCATCAACGCTCCCTGGGCGGCCAGGCCGATGAGTTTGCTTGGAAAAATCTTCAATGTCTGATAGGCCCAGAGGAAATACCATTCAGGCTTGATATGCTCTGGAGTCACGAACGGGTTTGCTGGTTCAAGGGCGTCAAGGGGAATGAAAATCTGCGGGGCAAAGAAGGTCACCGCCACCAGCACAGCCAGGGCGAAACAGACCATGGCGGCCTCTTCGGCGGTGTAATTTGGGAAAAAAGGAATCCCCCCCGGATGCTTTTCGTGATCGAACACCGTACCGACCCGGGCCGGTTTGGCATCCTTGCCGAAAGGCGGCACGGAAATGCCGCAACGTCGCACGCAGAAGAGATGAAAACCGACCAGCCCCATGAGAGCCCCCGGCAGCACCACCACGTGGAGGGCGAAAAACCGTCCCAGGGTCGGCGCCCCGACCGAAGGCGCGCCGCGCAGAAACTCAACCAGCTTCGGACCGATCACCGGCACCGCACCAGCGGCATCCGTCGCCACCGTGGTCGCCCAGAAGGAGAGCTGGCTCCACGGCAGCAGGTAGCCGGTCAGACAGAGACCGAGTCCCAGGTTGAAAAGAATGAAACCGGACAACCAGGTCAACTCCCGCGGCCGCTTGTAGGAGCCCATAAACAGCACCGAAAGCATGTGCAGCAACAGCACGACAACGATCAGGTTGGAGCCGACCGCGTGCAGGTTGCGAATCAGCCAGCCGTAGGGAACGGCATTGACAATCGTTTCAACACTGCCGAAGGCCTTCTCGGTATCGGGAACATAGTGAATCAGCAGCAGGATCCCGGTCAGGAACTGCAGTCCGAACAGCGCCAGCAGCACCGTTCCAAGGGAATACCAGGCGTTGATATTGCGCGGCACCAGGTAGCCGCTGGTGTTCTCCTCCCAGAGCTCCCTGACCCCGAGACGCACATCCAGCCAGTCAACAGCACGTTTCATCATAGTCAATCCTCCTAGCCGATGACCAGCTTATCGCCGTCAAGCTTCACATTGAATGATTCAAGCGGCTTCGGCGGCGGTCCGCCCAGCACCTGGCCACTGGAGGAAAACCGGCCGCCATGGCAGGGGCAGAGAAACTCCTGTTTTGCATTGACCCACTTGACAATGCAGCCGAGGTGGGTGCAGACCGCCGTCAATGCCACGAATTCCCCCGGTTTCGGCTGCAGAACCACCGCCGGACGACCGCGAAAATCGATGAACTTGGCTCCCCCGACCGGAACCTTGTCACGCGCCAGGGTCACCTTGGCATCGGCATCGCCCCTATCGCGCGGCGAAAGATAACGCAACAACGGCCAGGCGGCCATGGCGGCGAGAGCAGTGCCCAGGCCGGCCAGCAGCACCGTCAGAAAAGTCCGCCGCTGGGAAGAAGGAAGTTCGTTCTGAGGCATGACAACTCCTTTGATTGTATTGTCACCCCGAATCAGGGCATCAGGACACGCAACACCGGAACATCAAAACAGAAAAAAGTATAATCGTTGCCCCGCAACTTGCAACCGGACGGGCCCAAAAGACTTTTTCTGTCATATTTTAAAGCGTGGTTAACGAAGATCGGCGGAATCGCTCCCACCGCCGAAGGGCAAGGAATTTTGTGCCGAATCAAGGCGCCGACCGATGAGCGCGGAGGCGTAGCGGCAGCTATGTCGCACAAGCGAAGAGGAAGGCAACGCCGAGTCGGTGCAAAAGAACCGCCCGACAAACACCGCAACGAAGATCCGCAGCCCCCCACCCACCACCGCCGAAGGGCGAGGAATTTTGTGCCGAATCAAGGCGCCGACCGATGAGCGCGGAGGCGTAGCGGCAGCTATGTCGCACAAGCGAAGAGGAAGGCAACGCCGAGTCGGTGCAAAAGAACCGCCCGACAAACACCGCAACGAAGATCCGCAGCCCCCCACCCACCACCGCCGAAGGGCGAGGAATTTTGTGCCGAATCAAGGCGCCGACCGATGAGCGCGGAGGCGTAGCGGCAGCTACGTCGCACAAGCGAAGAGGAAGGCAACGCCGAGTCGGTGCAAAAGGACCGCCCGACAACCGAAAAAAGCCCGGGTGGCCCCGGGCTTCGATCATTCCGATTTGGTAATCCGCAACTGCAGGGGAATCCGCAACTCGGGAAGCCGCGGGCTGTCGGTCGGGATCAGCAGATAGCCACTGACAACTGTTTTTCCCGACCCCGCCGTGGCCGTCAATTCAATATCAGCGGTTTCGCCGGGCTGCAGCAGGCGACGGGGAAAGTCGACCTTGATCTCCTTGGCCGTGGTGCGGGCGGGCCCGATGGCGGCAACCTGGTCTCCCTTGTTGGTCAGTTTCACCCGGGTGCTGACCGACTGTCCGGCAGCGACCGGCCCAAGCGTCACCGAACGGGCACTCAGCTGCAGCTCTTCCTTGACATTGCCGCGCAGATGCAACTGAACCAGTTTGTGGTTCGGGTCATTGGTATAGACGTAGATGGTCTTGACCACATTGCCATGAAACCGGGTCGAGTCGAAGGTGGCGCGGACCTCGCCGGTCGCGCCCGGGGCGAGTTCCTTGCTTGAAACCAGGACCGCCGTGCAGCCGCAGGAACTCTTGACCCTGTCGATCAGCAGTGGATCATCCCCGGCGTTGCGAAATTCAAAAACGTGCTCGACCTTCTCCCCCTGGAACACACTGCCGAACTGAAAATCGGGCTGGGTCACTTCGATTCGAGGCCCGTCAGCCAGAACGGGAGCGGCAGGGACAAGCAGCAACAGGGACAAAAAAAACAGACGGATCATGTCAACAGACCTTTCACTTGAGCATAGATAGGGATCTGCAGAGCTTAACCGACCCCGGGAAACGACGCAAGCCCCTGAACAGAGCCGTGAAGAAATTGACACATCCCTGCCTAATTGCTATAGAATGGCAGGCTGACAGACTGAAAAAACACCTATCTGCGGCTTGTCCACCACGCCTGGATCCTCCAACTGAACGAGTCTGAAACAAGATGCCCGAACTGAAACTGAAAACACTTTTCTCCGCTGAAGAAATTGAACGCCAGGTCGTCCGCCTGGGACAGGAAATCAACCGTGACTACCAGGACCGGGAAATCATCCTGGTCGGTATCCTCAAAGGCTCGTTTCTGTTCATCGCCGACCTCTGCCGACAACTGCAGGGACCGTTGACCATCGATTTCATGCGCCTGGCCAGCTACGGCTCCGAAACCCAGTCATCGGGCATCATCGAACTGCGCAAGGACCTTGAAGTTTCCATCAGAGGCAAACACGTGCTGGTGGTCGAGGATATCATTGACAGCGGCCTGACACTGCAGTCCCTGCTGCACCGTCTGCAGGAACGCCAACCGGCGTCTCTCAAAGTCTGCGCCCTGATTGACAAACGCGCGCGGCGGGAAGTCTCACTGGAAGCGGACTACATCGGCATCACCATGGATGACGGCTTTATCGTCGGCTACGGACTCGACTATGATGAACGTTACCGCAATTTACCCGGAATTTTCCTGGCTGAACCCTTTGAATAGCTCGATTTCCTGATTTGGTAACTGCCCGAGGAGGGGTCTGACATGATTATCCAATGCGACGCCTGTCAAACCCGTTTCAAACTGCCCGACGAAAAACTCAAGCCGCAAGGGGTCAAGGTTCGCTGCACCAAGTGTGAAACCGTCTTCCGCGTCCCCGCCCCCCCGCAACCCCCGAAAACAGCAGTTTCCGCACCGGACGAAGCTTTTTCCGGCACACAATCCGCCGGAGGCCACTTCGAATCAGCCGACATCGATCGCGACAAAACCGGCAGTCAGCCGAGCGCGGACCGGGACGATTTCGATTTCGATGAGTTCAACATGGAAGATCTCGGCAGCACTGCGGACACAGAGAATGTCGCTGCAACGTCCGCCGACAAAACAGCGGCCGCCGGGCCGAACGAGGTCAGAGAATTCGACAGCGAGCTTCCCGACTTCAACCTGCCGGAGGACTTTTCCTTTGATGACGGTCCGACCGCCCCGGAACCTTTGGCCGACTTTTCTCCCGAGGAATTGAGTCTCGAAACCCGGCAGACAGAACCCCGGATCAACCCCGACGAGAAATCTGCGGCGACAACCGACTTTTCCGCGGCGGACCTCGAAACCCCGCCCGCCGAGGACTTTTCCTTCGACCCGGAAAAGGAATTGTCCATCGGCGGCGACCTCGGTGAAACCTTCAATCTCGACGATGATCTCGGCGCACTTCCTGAACTCGGCGAGCGGCCTGAAGCCAAACCCGAGGAATTCGGCGGCGGCATCGATGATGAATTCAGCTTCTCCGCCGCAGAACCGGAAGCAACCGGAGACCAGGTCGAATCCAGCCCGACCGGACCGGTAGAATTCGCTTTCGACGATGTTCCGGCCGACTCCGAACTGGACGTCGAACTGGACTCGGAGCAGACGAAAACCGGAGATTTCATCTTTGAACAGGAGCCGACACCCCTTCCGGAATCCTCAACGCCGCCGAAAAAATCCAGTACGCCGGTTAAGCAGGCCACGGCCCCGACAACACCACCCAGGTCGACGAAGAACCGCCAGCGGGGAACGGCGCGGATCAAGAAACGCAAAAAGAACCGTCACACCGGGCTGGTGCTGATGCTGCTGCTGACCGCCCTGCTGGCCGGCGGTTACGCTTACCTCGCCCAGATCAAGGGGACCTGGGATCCCCATGTCCTGCTGCGACACCTGCAGCTGTTGACCGGCACCTCGGCGCCGGAAGATCCGACCGCCAAAATCGAACTGCTGAACATGCGCAGCACCTTTATCAGCAACCAGAATGCCGGGCAGCTGTTCGCCATTTCCGGGGAAGCCCGCAACGGCTATGACCACACCCGCTCGGCGATCGCGGTCAAAGGGGTGATCTACGACGCCAAAGGCAAGCCGGTCATGCAGCAGACTGTTTTCTGCGGCAACCCCCTCGACGAGGCGGCCCTGCGCACCCTGCCCTTCGCCAAGATCGAGGAGACCATGAACAATCAGTTCGGAGATTCCCTCTCCAACCTCGACGTGGCGCCGGGCAAAACAGTTCCCTTCACCATTGTCTTCAGAAACCTGCCGAACGAGGTGACTGAATTCAACGTCGAAGTGGCCGACTCCAGGCCGGGAACACGATAATCCGCCGACCGGGATTGAAACCGATCCGGCCTGTTCGCGCCAACCGCCGCGAACAGCGCGATACCCGCCAGACACAAAAAAGCCGCCCTGAAAAGGAGCGGCTTTTTTGATGAACCTTTGAACAACCTTGATTGTCGCCGACAGTGATCAGGCCTGGGAGATAGCATCCACCGGGCAGGTGTCAACGCAGGCGGCGCAGTCGGTGCAGGTGGCCGCGTCAATGACACGGACATCGCCCTGCTCACTGATCGCCTCGACCGGGCAAACAGGCTCGCAGGCACCACAGTTGATACATTCTTCAGAAATCACATGAGCCATGATTATATCCTCCTCTACAGGTGTTGTGGGAACTGCTCTTTGACAATTCCGGCGGAGTATAGCACTGCCGTTTACGCCATGTCCAGCCCCGGCCTCACGACAAATTCCTTGCAATGATGGCGACCATCCGCTAGTCTTTCAAAACTTCGCTGACAAGCAACATCAGCGAATTAACAAGGAAAAACCGGTTTCATCCCACCATCCTTTTTTTCCATGAAACAATATTTCTATCTGGGGAGATAGAGCTCACCATTCACCCAACTCTGGAGGAGGTTTGATTCAATGGATATTCTCGCTCTGAACTGCGGCAGTTCATCCGTCAAGTACCAGCTCTACAACTGGAGCAAAAAAGAGGTCATCGCCAAGGGGATGGTGGAAAGGGTCACCATCGGCGACTCGTTCATCATCCACGAGGTCCCCGGACGCGAAACCTATCGTGAAGAATACGAGTGCCCGGATCACAAGGTCGCTATCCACCTGATCGTCAAGACCCTGACCGATTCCAAATATGGGGTCATCAAGGAGATGAACGAGATCAGCGCGGTCGGCCACCGGGTGGTGCATGGCGGTGAGAAATTCACCTGTTCGGTGATGATCGACGACGCTGTCCTCGACGCGATAAGAGAGGTACAGCATCTCGCGCCGCTGCATAATCCGCCCAATATCGCCGGCATCGAAGCTGCCCAGGCCAACCTGCCCGAGGTGCCGCATATCGCCATTTTCGATACCGCCTTCCACCAGTCGATGCCGGAAGCGGCGTACCTGTACCCGTTGCCCTACGAGTGGTATGAGAAACACGGCGTCCGCCGCTACGGCTTCCACGGCACCAGCCATCTCTACGTCTCCAAGCGGGCGGCGGTGATGCTCGGCAAGGAGCCGAAAGACTGCAACATCATCACCATGCACATCGGCAACGGCGTCTCGCACACCGCCATCAAGGGCGGCATTTCGGTCGACACCTCGATGGGACTCACGCCGCTGGAAGGCGCGGTGATGGGAACCCGCTGCGGCGACATCGACCCGGCCATCCCGCTGTTCATTCAGCAACAGGAAAACCTGTCGGCGAAAGAGGTTGATTCCATTCTCAACAAGAAGTCGGGCGTTCTCGGCATCACCGGAAAGTACACCGACCGCCGCGACGTCCTTGAAGGCATCGACAACGGCGATGAACGCTGCAAGCTCGCTCTGGAGATCGAGGGCTACCGGTTGAAGAAATATATCGGCGCCTACTGCGCCGCCCTGGGTCGCCTCGATGCCGTGGTCTTCACCGCCGGGGTCGGCGAGATGGGCTGGAAGATCCGCGAGGCCGCGCTGGACAACCTCGAGCACATGGGGATCATTCTCGACAAGGAGAAGAACCGCAACACCATGACCCGGAAAAAAGAGTCCGTCATCACCACCCCCGACTCACCGATCAAGGTGTTCGTCATTCCGACCGATGAGGAACTGGTCTTCACAGAGGACGTGGTCGCCATCCTCGAAGAGACCTACACCGATCATATGAATTTCAAGTACTCGTTTTCGTCGAGCGATTTTCAGCGGAAGTAGGCGCGAGGCGCGAGGCGCGAGGCGCGAGGCGCGAGGCGCGAGGCGCGAGGCGCGAGGCGCGAGGCGCGAGGCGCGAGGCGCGAGGAAAGCAAAACAAAAGCCGATGGCAATGTCCACCGGCTTTTTGCTTTTTTTGCCCATCGCTCCAAGGCGCGAGGGATTTTTCGTCAGATCAAGGCGGAGACGTGATTCCCGCGGAGGTGTAGCGGCAGCTACTCCGCACAAGGGAATCACACCTCCAACGCAGAGCTGGCGGAAAAGAACCGCGCCCAGCAACAAAAAGCCGGTGGCAATATCCACCGGCTTTTTGCTTTTTTGCACCCCCGCTCCAAGGCGCGAGGGATTTTTCGTCAGATCAAGGCGGGGCCGATTTTCCCGCGGAGGCGTAGCGGCAGCTACGTCGCACAAGGGAAAACCGGCCCCAACGCCGAGCTGGCGGAAAAGAACCGCGCCCAGCTAGCTACCCCTGGGATTGGACGGCGGTAATAGCTGCCACCGACACAATATCCTCGACACTGCAGCCGCGCGACAGGTCGTTGACCGGCTTGGCCAGCCCCTGAATAATCGGGCCGACCGCCTCGGCGCCGGCCAATCGTTCGACCAGCTTGTAACCGATATTACCGGCATCGAGATCGGGAAAAACCAGCACGTTGGCCTTGCCGGCGACCGCGGAATCCGGCGCCTTCTTGGCGCCGACCCTGGGCACCAGGGCGGCATCGGCCTGCAGTTCACCGTCGATCTGCAGCTCGGGAGCAATCTCTTTCGCAATCTTCAGTGCTTCGAGAACCTTGTCACAGTCAGGGTGACCGGCACTGCCCCTGGTTGAAAAGGAGAGCATTGCCACCCGCGGTTCGGCACCGAGAAAACTTTTGCAACTGGCGGCGGTGGCCACGGCGATTTCGGCCAGCGCCTGGGCATCGGGGTTCGGGTTGACGGCGCAGTCGGCGAAGCAGATGGTGCCGTTCTCGCCGAATTCAGGGGTTCTGGTCACCATCAGGAAGACCGAGGAAACGGTACGCATGCCCGGCGCCGTGCCGATCACCTGGAAGGCGGCACGCAGCACGTTCCCGGTGGTGTTGGCGGCACCGGCCACCATACCTCCGGCATCCCCCCGGCGCACCATCATGGCGCCGAAGAACAGGTTGTCCTCGGCGGTCAGGGTCTGCCGGGCCTGCTCGGCGGTCATCCCCTTCTTCTCCCGCAGTTTGACCAGTTCGGCGACATAGTCGTCGAGTTCGGCCGCCGCGGCCGGATCAACCAGGTCGACACCATCCAGCGAGACATCCAGATCCCCGGCCCTGGCCAGCAGATCCTCAGGTTTGCCGAGCAGCACGACTCTGGCCAGACCGTCCCCAACGATCCGACCGGCAGCCTGAACCATCCGCTCGTCATAACCTTCCGGCAGCACCACGGTCTGCAGGTTCTGTTTTGCCTTGTTCTTAATCTGTTCCACCAAATGCATTACACTTACCTCCTTGTCCAGAGTTGGAAAAGCCCATATATAGCCGTTCGTGCCGAAGCCGGTCAACAGAATTTGCCATCCACGCGCGATCAGAAATTATCCAACACATCCCTTCCATCGGTTATAATGAGGCGCCCATATCAACCTCACGGACCCCATGAACCGGAATCGTACCCAACAGAACCTGCTACTGCTCTTCCTGCTGCTCTCACTGCTGATCCACCTGCTGCTGGTTCTGCTGAGCAAGCAGATGACCCTGTTTCCCGAACCGCAGAAACAGGAGCGGATCTATGTCCAGATGAGAGAACCTGAACAATTCCGGGACCTGGACATGCCGGTTCGAAAAGAGCTGGAAAAGCCACGAAAAAAACCGGCCAAACGCCTCGGGCCGGCCGACCAGGTGGTCGAAAAGGAACAGGCTCCCAAGGGGGAGAGCCTGGAAGATATGCGTCCGGACGCTGCCGCGCCGCCCGCACCAATGAAGAAGCCCAGAATCGCCGCCCCGCAACCGAAAAAAAGCCAACCCAAAGCGGAAACTCTCCCCGAAGACAAACAAGCGACTGTCCAGAAACAGGTCAAGGCCACCGAAGAGAACCAACCGCGGGAAGAAACCCAGGCGAGTGAACAGGCCGAAACATTGCCGGATGCCCGTTCCCTGCTGCAACTGCCGAGCGACACCACCGCCCGTATCGACAAGGAATGGCGCCTGAAACAACGTGATGTCGCCGTCGGCGACGAGGTCTGGCTCGACAGCCAGCAGGACCTGCTGTTTTCCTTTTTTCAGCGCCTGCGCAACGGCATCTACAGGGTCTGGAACTATCCCGCCAGCGCCGCACGACAAGGCAGGCAGGGACGATGCCTGGTCCGCATGACCTTCCTGCGCGACGGCTCGGTCAAAAAAGTCGAACTGCTGAGATCCTCCGGAACCCGCATCCTGGACAGGGAAGCGCTGGCCGCCGTCCGCAAAGGCGGCCCCTACGGCCCGCTGCCGCGGGCCTACCCGAAGGACAAACTGGTCATCAAGGCCTGGTTCACCTATGACCTGCGCCGGAGCCGAACCAGGGGCGCGGGAATCTACGGGCAATAGCAGGCTGAGTAAAAACGTCCATCTGCGGCGCTGTCCTCCCCCCGCAGTAAAAAGCCGGTGGCAATATCCACCGGCTTCCTACTTTTTGCACCCCGCTCCTACAACCGCCACGAAGCGCGAATGCTCCGTCTTCCCCCACCGCCCATCGACCTGACAACGAAGCACGAACGCTCTGTCTCCCCCGCACTGTCAAAGGGCGAGGGATTTTTCGTCAGATCAAGGCGGAGACGTGCTTCCCGCGGAGGCGTAGCGTACGCTAGGTCACACACGGAAACTTGGCGCTCCAACACCGAGCTGGCGGAAAAGAACCGCCCCTATTACCCCTACGAAGCGCGAATGCTCAGCCTCCCCGCGCCGCCAAAGGGCGAGGGATTTTTCGACAGATCAAGGCGGAACGGCCATCCCCGCGGAGGCGTAGCGGCAGCTACGTCGCACAAGGGGATGGCCGTTCCAACGCCGAGCTGGCGGAAAAGAACCGCCCCTCGCTATGCCTGCCAGCAGAGGCGGGGCTGTCTCGCCGCCCGCGTCTCATCCAGTCGCCCGATCTTGGTGCAGCGCGGTGCTTCGTGCAGCAGCTCGGGATTCTCCTCCGCCTCTCTGGCGATCGCCAGCATGGCGTCACAGAACTCATCGAGGACCTGCTTGCTCTCAGTTTCGGTCGGCTCAATCATGATTGCGCCGTGAACCACCAGCGGGAAATAGATGGTCGGCGGATGGTAGCCGTAATCGATCAGCCGCTTGGCGAGATCGAGGGTGTGGCAGTCACCGCCGAGGTTCTTGTCGGTAAAAACCACCTCGTGCAGCGAACGCTGACTGTAGGGCAGATGAAAAACCTTCTCCAGCCGCGCGCGGATGTAGTTGGCATTGAGTACCGCCAGCTCGCTGGAACGTTTCAGTCCCTCGCCGCCGAGACTGCGCAGATAGGCCCAGGCGCGGACCATGACGCCGAAATTGCCGTTGAAGGCCCGCAGTCGGCCGATGCTCTGCGGGCGGTCATCATCGAGACGGAAACCCTCCTCGGTTTTGACCACCAGCGGCGCCGGCAGGAAGGGTTCGAGGGCTTGGCAGACACCGACCGCGCCGGCCCCCGGCCCACCGCCGCCATGGGGGGTGGAAAAGGTCTTGTGCATATTGAAATGCATCACGTCCATCCCCAGGTCGCCGGGGCGGGCAATCCCCATCAGGGCGTTGAGGTTGGCGCCGTCACAGTAGACCAGACCGCCCTTTTCATGGACCACATCGCAGATCTCGCGGATCTGGCTTTCAAACAGTCCCAGGGTGTTGGGATTGGTCACCATCAGCCCGGCCACGCTGTCGTCCATCTTCGCCCGCACATCCTCGACATTGAGGACACCGTCCGGGCCGCTGGCCAGGGGGATGACCTCGAAACCGCACAGTGCCGCGGTCGCCGGGTTGGTACCGTGGGCGGTATCGGGAATCAGCACCCTGGTGCGGCCGCCGCCACGGGATTCGTGCCAGGCGCGCACCATCAGCATGCCGGTCAGTTCGCCATGGGCGCCGGCGGCCGGCTGCAAAGTCAGAGCGGGAAAACCGGAAATTTCCTTCAACCCTTCCTGCAGCTCGTACATCAGCGCCAACGCGCCCTGCGCCAGATGGTCAGGAGTGTAGGGATGGAGGTTGGCCATCCCCGGCCTGCGGCAGGCCACCTCGTTGACCTTGGGGTTGTATTTCATGGTACAGCTGCCGAGGGGATAAAAACCGGAATCAACGCCGTAATTCCAGGTCGACAGGCGGGTGAAATGACGCACCACGTCGACCTCGGACAGCTCCGGGAATCCTTCCACCGCGTCACGCACCAGCTCGGCATCCAGCTGCGCGGGCGGAACATCTGACGCCGGCAGGCTGTAGCCCTTGCGGCCACTGTCGGACAGCTCGAACAGCAGTTTTTCATTCAGCACCAGTCCTCGGGTTCCGAGCCGACTCATGCCGCACCTCCTTTCAGGGCCGCAACCAGGCGGTCGATATCGTCGCGGCTGTTCTGCTCAGTCACGCAGACCAGCAGCCGGTTGGCATCAGCGGCATCGAACCTGGCCAGGTCGATACCGCCGAGAATGTTGTCGGCTTCCAACGTGCGCAGCAATTCCGCAGCCGGCCGCGGGGTGGCAACGACGAATTCATTGAAGGTCGGCGCCTGATGGGGAAGCGAGAAGCCGGGCAGAGAAGCGATCTGCCGCTTGGCATACTCGGCCTTGGCCAGATTCTGCTCAGCCAACTCCCGGATCCCCTGCTTGCCCAGCAGGGCCAGGTAGATGGCCACCATCAGGGCGCAGAGCCCCTGATTGGAGCAGATGTTGGACGTCGCCTTCTCCCGTCGGATATGCTGCTCACGGGTAGCGAGGGTGAGGACAAAGCCACGCTCACCGTTCTTGTCCAGGGTTTCCCCGATCAACCGCCCCGGCATGGAGCGCACCGCCTTCTTGCGCGCGGCGAAGAAACCGACCCCGGGGCCGCCGTAGGCAACCGGCAGGCCGAAACTCTGCCCTTCGCCGACGGCAATATCGACCCCCAGTTCTCCCGGCGACTTGAGCAGCCCGAGGGAGACCGGTTCGGCGGTCGCGCTCACCAGCATGGCACCGCAGGCATGGGCCTTGTCGGCCAGGTCGGCGAGCGGTTCGATGACCCCGTAGAAGTTCGGGTAACCGACGATCACCGCGGCGACGGTCGTATCGAGAACCGGGGAGAGCGCCGCCAGATCGGTACGGCCATCGGCGGCGAGCGTTACCTCGACCAGTTCCAGGCCGAGATATCGGCAGTAACTGGACACCGTCTGCCGGTATTCGGGGTGCAGACCGGCCGAGAGGAGCAGTTTACTGCGTCGCGTCGCCCGCACCGCCATCAGCGCCGCTTCCGCGGTCGCCGAGGCGCCGTCGTACATCGAGGCGTTGGCGACGTCCATGCCGGTCAACTGGCAGATCAGGGTCTGGTACTCAAAGATCGCCTGCAGGGTCCCCTGACTGATCTCCGGCTGATAGGGAGTGTAGGCGGTGTAGAATTCACTGCGTGAAATGAGGTGGTCGACCGCGGCGGGAATAAAATGATTGTAGGCTCCGCCCCCCAGGAAAGAGAGCGCCCGGGTACTGGAGGTGTTGAGTTCCGCGAGGCGGTCAAGCTCCCGCAGCAGGTCCGGCTCGGAAAGCGCGGGGGGCAGATCCAGAGGCCGCTGCAGGCGGTCAGCAGCGGGGATGGCACTGAACAGCTCATCGACGCTGCTCACCCCGATGGCCTCCAGCATCTGCCGGATATCGTCGTCGGTATGGGGAAGGTAGCGCATCAGGATTCTCCTTCAGGCGACAGCCGCCGGCGTCGCCGGGTGTGGGAAACCGCGCACCGGAAAACATTGCCGGCGCGGGCAAACGGCAACAGGCTGTGCCGGTGCGGACAACCCGCGGGCACAGCCTGCGCCGAAGAATGGCCGGATCATGATCCGGTTACAGCGTGGGGCAGTCCTCAACCAGGGCCGGGTCAGTGTTCCGACTCGCAGAACTCCTGGTAGGCCGCGGCATCCATGAGGCTCTCCAGTTCGGCCTGGTCGGAGACCTTGATCTTGATCATCCAGGCATCTTCATAGGGCGAGGTATTGACCATCTCGGGAGCATCGGGCAACTCCGCGTTGACTTCGACGACCTCCCCGCTGAGCGGCGCGTAGACATCGGAAACCGCCTTCACCGATTCGACCACGCCGAAGGGCTTGCCCGCCTCAATCTGGGTGCCGACTTCAGGCAATTCGACAAAAACCACGTCTCCCAGCGCATCCTGGGCGAAATCGCTGATGCCGATGGTGGCGACATCGGCCTCAAAGAGAACCCATTCATGCTCGGCGGTGTACTTCAACTCCTCGGGAAATTCCATCTCGATTCTCCTTTAACGATGATCGGTAGCGGGTCAATCCCGCCAGTTCTTGATAAAAGGGGTCTTGGCAACCCGACAGGCGACCTGGCGGTTGCGGATGCCGATGGACAACTCCTTGCCGACGCCGCTGCATTCCGGCCGGACCAGCGCCAGGGCGATACCGACCTTGAGACATGGCGACATGGTCCCGCTGGTGACCGTTCCGACCTGCTCCTCGCCGGCGAAAACCGGGTAGCCGTCGCGGGGAATGCCCCGGTCGGTCATCACCAGCCCGGCCAGGCGGCGCGGAACGCCTTTTTCTTTCTGCTTGAGCAGCGCGTCGCGGCCGATAAAGTCTCCCTTGTCGAACTTGGTGATCCAGCCGAGGCCCGCCTCCAGGGGAGATATTTCGGAAGAAAGTTCATGCCCGTAGAGGGCGAACTTCATCTCCAGCCGCAGGGTGTCCCGCGCACCGAGGCCGCAGGGCTTGATCCCCTCTTCGCTGCCCGCCGCCATCAATGCCGTCCATACCGACTCGGCCGCTTCGGCGGCGAAGTAAAGCTCGAAACCGTCTTCACCGGTATAACCGGTGCGGGAAATAATGGTCGGAACACCGGCAACCTGCCCTTCAGCGAAGTGATAGTAGCGGATATCCTTGAGGTTATGCGTGGTCAGACGGGCGAGAATGGTCTCCGCCGCCGGCCCCTGCAGCGCCAGCTGGGCATAATCATCACTCAGGTTGCGCAGCTCCACATCGGGAAAATCACCCTCTTCGAGTACCTGCTCCATCCAGGCGTAATCCTTGTCGGCATTGGAGGCGTTGACGCAGAAGAGAAAACGATCGGCAGCGAACCGGTAGAGGGTGACATCATCGACGATGCCGCCGTGGGGGTAGCAGATGGCCGAGTACTGGACCTGGCCGATCTCCAGCCTGGCGGCATCGTTGATGGTCAGATGCTGGATATAGGCCAGGGCGCCGGCGCCTCGCACTTCGACCTCGCCCATGTGGGAGACGTCGAACAGACCGGCGGCCTCGCGGGTGGCGAGATGTTCGTCGATCACGCCGGTATACTGGACCGGCATATCCCAGCCGCCGAAGTCGACCATGCGGGCGGCCAGATCACGGTGAATACGATTGAGCGGGGTTTTTTTCAGCATAATGCCACTCCTTTCAGAGCCGCATTATGGAGGATAGAGGGACAATTGAAAAGTTTTTTTCCGGCAGATCGAACAATGTTTCCGTCCCGCCCCCCACCCCGGTTCCGGGCGGCGACCGCCGCCGGAACGGGAAGAGGGATTCCGTCTCAGCCGCGGGCGCGGCGCTGAGCACTTTCGAGGGTATTGTAGAGCAGCATGGTGATGGTCATCGGGCCGACACCGCCGGGAACCGGGGTGATGGCGCCGGCACGCTCGCTGACGGAAGCGAAATCGACATCGCCGACCAGCTTCTTTTCGCCGATCCGGTTGACGCCGACATCGATCACCACCGCCCCCGGCTTGATCCAGTCCCCCTTGATCATCTGCGGACGACCGACCGCGGCGATGACAACGTCGGCACGCCGCACCACCTCCGGCAGGTCGCGGGTCCGCGAATGGCAGAGGGTCACCGTGGCATGCGCCGCCAGGCACATCAGCGCGACCGGCTTGCCGACGATATTGGAACGGCCGACGACGACGACCTCTTTGCCGGTCAGGTCACAACCGACCGACTCCAGCATCTTCATCACCCCGTAGGGGGTGCAGGGACGAAAGAGCGGGTTGCCGGTAGCCAGTCGACCGACATTGTAGGGATGAAAGCCGTCGACATCCTTGGAGGGCGAAATCGCTTCCAGCACCTTGCGTTCATCAATGTGTTCCGGCAGGGGCAGCTGGACCAGGATGCCGTCGATCCGTTCATCCTCGTTGAGCTGGGCGATCAGTCCGAGCAGGCTCTCTTCACTGGTCTCGGCCGAAAGCTTGTGTTCATCGGAATAGATCCCGGCCTCGGCGCAGGCCCGCTCCTTCATCGAGACATAGACCTTGCTGGCCGGGTCCTCGCCGACCAGTACCACCGCCAGCCCGGGCGTCACCCCGCCGGCCTTGAGCTGCTCCGTACCCTGGCGAATCTCTTCCCGCAGCCGCGCCGCGATCGCCTTGCCATCGATAATCTCTGCCATGCTCACAGTCTCCTCTTCTGCTGATGGGTTAAGCTTCGCGCTGAACCTGTGAAACTATAGCAGGCTGATGAAAAACGCCCATCTGCTGCGTTGTCCTCATCCCGCGTCAACGACGTACCTTCCGGTACGCCTTATGCCGCGGGGTTGCGGACGCCCTGCATCTGGACATTTTTGCTCAGCCCGGGGAACGTGACTTTTTCAACGCCCTGACAGGGAAGGAAAAACATAAAGTAAACCTGCCGGATGGCGTCTGTCCGCATCATCAGCTCACACAATCGGCCAATTCCACCCCACTGCCTCAAGGCGTTGGATTTTTTATCAGATCAAGGCGCAGCCCAATGAGTGCGGAGGCGTAGCGACAGCTACGTCGCACAAGCGAAGCGGGCCTGCAACGCAGAGTTGATGAA